>NZ_JAFQSO010000013.1 GCF_017409525.1 Methanobrevibacter sp.
TAAATTTAAATTAAAAAAAAAGAAAAAAATTTTAAGCGGTTTTATTTAGGTTTTTCAACACCTAAAGCATTACCGCTACAATCAATAGTTGTACCATCATCCCCATGACTTTTATTTAACTCAGTAATTTTAGCATGAGTTAAAGTCAACACATGATTGAGTTTTCCACCTTTACCGAAATTATATAATTGTAATGGGAAAACTTTACCAGATAATTTATATTCTAAAAGTAGATCATAAAATTCTGGTTCAACACCAGATAATCCCCATTCAGCAGTGTTCTTTTTAGCAGCTCTGCGAACACCGTCTTCGCTATTGGTTACATACTTAACATCACCACCATCTTCTCCAAGGTCAACATTGTTTTCATTGGAAAGAATGGTTTCCCCGTCAAGTCTCATTTCAGCAAGGTCATATGAATTATTTGTTGGATCAACAGTTATTGCCATAGTATCATGCTCCTAAAGTTGTGTTAGGTGGTTTGATGTACAATTCAAAGTTAATTATTTCAGTAGCATTTACTGGTACAGCCACACCAATAACTTTTAATTCTATTGGATTGGATGCGGATTCTTCAACAAAAATTTGAGTACCATCCATCATGTAACCAGCAAGTATTTTTTCATTTACAAGATGGTCAAGGTCAGCTTGTAAATAAGATAAATTAACTTCGGTTTCATTCCTCTTTAATTGAGGATAAATAACTTCAAACGCATCACGTATTAATTGATCAACATTTCTTCTAGCATGTAATAAACAATCATTAGGTCTATTATCAGATGCTTTCGCAAAACTAGTACTTACCGCTAAATTGATTTTCGGATAAATATTTTTAGCTGGTTTTTCATCATGGTTAAAGATAATACCTGCATTCTGGATTGCATCTTCAACAGTGCTAGTTCTTTCTATGAAAGTGTTTGGTGCAACTGATCTGTAAGGTGCGTATCCTGGTTCTTCACTGTAATGTGTAGTGAAGATTCTTGCACAAGTTTTACCAAATTCATTATATAATCCGACTAATGCACATCTACTATCTTGAACATATTTAGCATTAGTAGCATTAGTTAATGATTTCAATTCATCCATAGTCATGCCATCTACACCAAAGTATAATATACGTGGACTTCCTCTTACTGCGTCAGCAGCAATAGCTGCTAATGCAGAATCAATAAGTGGAATAATTTGTGCTGCAGTATCATCTTTCTCAAAACCAACCAATACTTCAGCAGTTGCATCTCTTTTAATTTTAGCATTTGCAAAAGCAGTAGTGAAAGTAGCAGTAGTTAAAGTAGTTACAGCTTCATTACCGGAACCAGTTGTAGTTCTACCAGTTCCAAGGTCAATAACATAAACGTATGGAACTACAAGGTCACTACTTTCTTTTTGAACATTTTCTTCAAAGAATTTTTTTAAAAATGCAAGTAATGGATTAGTAGATGTATCAGTACCAATACCACCATTAGCCACAGTTTTACATGCTGCACTATAATTTCTAAAAGTCAAAATCCCTGAAGCTGGAGTGGAATTACCAGTAATTCCCATGATAACTGGAATTTCAGCACCATCCCCACCAACAGTTGGATCAGTACTAGTTTCAGAGTATTTTATTTTTGGAGTCTCAGTTAATGTAATTGTCATAGTTTTATGCTCCTAAAAAGTCTTTAACGATTTTATTTAACTCATCCATAGTAATGGAAGGAGTTAAGTCTTCAATACCATATTCTGCTTCTTCAGTACGGTATTGTTGTAATAATCCTGCTTTAGATAACGCACCAACAATCACAAAATTTTCTTCAGGATGTTGTTGCACAGCTTCAAAAAGAATTAACTTTTCTTTAGCTGCTTTAGCAGGAGTTTTATTAGAATTTTTTTCAGATTTTTTCTTAGTCATAATAAACCCTCATCAATTTTAATAGAATCAAATAATCTTCCCCCAATACGATAAAAACTATAATAATCCATCTCTAAACGGAAAATAGTTCGTAGTATTGGTTCCGATGGGTCTAATTCATCTAAATCAGTAACACTATTAATATGAAAACTTGGTTTCGGAATATTGTTAATTTCAAAAAAAGAATGATAGTTTATTAGGTTAGGACATTTACTTTTGTTAGCCCTACTGTTTTGTGAAGTTAACGCTTCACAACATTCATCGGTTACACTACAATGATTAGAATCAAATTCAAAATTAGAACAAGTCGTATAATGATTTTCTTCAGCTTGATTAATACGAAGATAAATAGCATCAATCAAAGATTGTCTTTCTTCTTCAGTATTACACCAAACATTAATCCAAACACTAGCATTATACAGTTTCCTAGAATATTGGATGTTATCAATTTCAACATATTGTCTGCGTTGAAAAGATTCATCTGCAGTTTGAACAGTAACACAAGGAGTTAAATCATTTGGAATAAAACGGCTTCCTGCAAAAATTTTACTGTTATCAACAGGCAGATAATTTCGTAATAAATCGATGAATGCTTTTTCAAGCACATGCATACAAAAAAGAATAATTAATTTTTTTTTAATCTAGTACATCCATAGACTGTAATTCTTCCAGTAAATAATCTTTCAATCTAGGAGCAGCTTTACGTGCAGTACGTGTAACAAATGGATTAGCGGACATTTTACTTGTACCAAATTGTACAAATCCCCAATATAAAACACCATTACTCCGTGCATTACTCCTTAATTCTCCAATACATTTACTAGGTTTTCTTCTATGAATGCTTCGTTGCAAATTACCTGTAGGTTTATATGGAGGATTAGACATTGACATGGAATGTCCAGGTCTTGGAACTTCACGTTTAATAATGTTCTCAGCATCAGCCAGCACATGATCTATACTACGGTCCAATGCATCCTCATAATTAGAACCATTCTTCAATCCTAATTTTTTATAATAAGAATCAGAGAATTCAACTTTCAATGATAAACCCATATTATTCTCCTCTGGAATCATTCCTTAATTTTTGCAACAATACTTCTTTATGTGGTAATAATCCATGATTCCAATTTTCTGGTGTGCCTATAATTTCATATTTAATATTATTAACAACAACCATGTCAGAGTCGTGGATTTCTGTATTTTCATCTAAAATTAATTTATAAGTGTCAGTTAATATTTTACCAAATTCTTTTAAACTGGATGTTGTAGTTAATGGTGAGAAATTCCCTTTGACTGTTTCACGAAGAGTATATTCGTTTTTTGGTCCGTGGAAATCATAATCATCTTCACTGTAAGTGTATAATTCGATTTCTTCATTGGGGAAAAACACAGGCATAATCTACACCAACCATCTTATGCGTGCTGAACTGTAACTTGATTTCAATCCATCAATTCTTGCATAAATCCGATTCCCTAAGCTATTGCTTGTATCATAACTTATGCTTTGTTCAGATTCATGTATACTGGATATTTCACCATTAGTTGTATCCATTGCGGTGAATCCATATAATACCATATCAGATATTAACGGATTGATTTTAGATGAAATAACTTCATCAGAAAGTTTGTTAATATATTCAATAACCAACAAACCAGTATGGATACCATTAAGATAAAATATACCAGAGTTTTCATCAAGGACATAATCATCATCAGTTAATTCAACACCACCAATTTTAAAAGAAGTTACTTTACATACAGGATACCAATCTGATTCAAAGGTGTCATGATTGAAATTTTTAATGATCTGTTTTCTGTTTACTGGTTTAACTGGCAAACCGGTTAATGCAGTGATTTCATTAACTTTCAAATCAATTATGCTTTGTAATTTCTGACAATCCGGCATATCAGAATCAGATATCCCTTGTAATTCTAAATTAGTTTTCAATTGTTCAGGAGTAATTATTGTCAAAATCTAATTCCTCCTTTTCAGGTTATTTTAATCAAAAATAAAAAAATAAAAAAATATATTTTTATCCGTCACCGTTTCCTGCCCGTGGATCAGTTAAACTATTTGCAGTTAAAATTTCTCCAATGTAAGTTACGATATCTGCAACATCATACACCAAAGTATCCTGAGTTTCACCATCACCAACAGCAGCTTTCAAATCAGCAACATCTTTCAATATTCCACCGGCATCATCACCAGAGGCAGCGCCAATAGCAGATTCAATATCTGCTACATCTTTTGCAAGACCACCTGCATGTTCACCAGTAGCAGCACCAACAGCAGTTTCTAATGCTTCAACTTTACCCGCAATAGTGGAATCCCCAGCAGCGGTTGCATCAATTTCAGCAGCAAGAATATCAAAACGGTCTTCTTTACTACCTTTTTGTTTTAAAGATAAATCATTAAATCTAGTCATAATAAATCACAACCCTTAAAAAAAAAATTAAGAAGTGCAAAATCTATGAGTTAGATTTTGCAGTTTTGGTATAAGGTAAAACAATAGTATCGGTGTCTCTGTGGATTTTAGCATCCACATTAGCAACAACAGCAACTCTGTATCCGAGGATGTTGATATCCCATTGGTTGAGTATTTCTGGGTCGTGTAACATACCGAATGCAACATTGGAAGGTTCACCAATGAAAGCATATCTTAAATCAGTTACATTGGAACCATTGCCTTTAGGTAAGCCAGTGGTGGTATCAAATTTCATGGTACCCCATGCGTGACGGGTTTCTCTGAGGATGTTATCTTGTTTAACTTCCATACCCATTACCATAGGGATTTTACCATCTTTCAAGGTAACGTCACCAAATTCAGATTCACGAGCTGCAATGTCTTTAACGATTTTACTGTACATTTGAGGAGGTACAACAGCGTTAGCGTTTTTCATGTTACCGTCTTGGTCAATGTACACTTCGATTGCATTGCATAATGCTTCCAATGCAGTATTGGAATATGCTAATGGTGCGAAACCTGCAGCTGGATTAGTTGCATCTGCAGCAATAGCTTTTGCTTGAGCTAATAATCCATTGTTAGTTGCAAAACCAGTTGCTTCACCAGTTTGAGTAGTTACAGTTGAGTCAGCGAAAACACCGAATCTTTCTACAGCAGGACCAGTTTGTTCACCAACATAACTAGTGTAGATTGACAAGAATTCTTCATCAGCAATGTTTTCTAATAAGAAGTTTCTGCTGATGCTGGTCATAGCTTGTAAAGGTACAGCTAATAATTGTTTCCTGGTGAATTTAGGTACGGTTTCGTTAGATGTTATGTCGGTACTTGCACCAGTAGTGGTGTCTCTTTGTGCATCGAAATCGAGGTTGATTTCAAGATCATCTAAATCGTACATTAATGATTTCATGGTTATTACACGGGATTGTTTTAAAAGTTCAGGTTCTTTTTGAACAGGGGTGTAGAAATCATTTTCAAATTCAGGTTCAGCCCAAGCAGGGTTTAATTTACCATTTGCATCGAATGCTCCGTCAGCAAATTTCACATTAAAGTTTTGTTCATTTAAAATTCTTTCTTCTAAAGATATCATAAAAATTATCTCCTAAAAAAATTTTTTTATATATAAAAAAGCGGGAATAGTTTAAAAAAAAATTTAACTAAAACTATTTTGAAAATTTAAAAATTAATTAGATGTAATCTAAGTTTCTACCGTACATATCACGTTTGATTTCATCATCAGCGGATTTTTCTTCTAATTTACGGGTAGATTTTTTAGATTGTTCTTTTCTGAATTGGTCATATTTTGACATGAAGGATTTACTGTTCATTTGTTTGACGAGTTCATCATGGATTTTTTCATCCATTGATTTTTCATCAATCTCTTCTTCTTCATCTTCAGTAGTTTCTTCTTCAAGTTCAGATTCGTCTTTTTCTTCTTCTTCGAGTTCACCGTTTTCAGGTTCGCTTATTCCTGGTTCTGTTTTGACTTCTTCTTCTTCAGTTTCAATGACTTCAGATTCGTCTTTGCATTCTTCTTTGACAGGAAGTTCTTTTTCATCAACAGTTTCATCAGCAGCTTCTTCTTGAACAGTTTGTGTAGCTTTGAATTCTGCAATTAATCTTTCTGTGATTTCTTCGGCAGTTTTACTTGCAACATCGCTAGCTATTGTTTCAAGTTCTGGTTTAAGATTGTCGATTATGCGAGGTTCTAATTCTGCGGTGACCTCGTTTAACAAATCTTTTACTTGATTTAATTGTGTGTCAGATAAACCAGCATCGTCAATGTCTTTGTCTTCTACTGGTTCTTCTGGAATTTTTTCTTCAATTTTATCATTGTCTTTGTTTTCCATTGTTTCACCATCATCATTTGTTATCGCATGATAACATGCACCAGTCAAACAGTTGCTGGCTATCAAATTTTGGCTTTTGTACTCGACAGTACCGTAGGTGTCCCAGTTCATTGGGATATAGGTTAGAGTAATGTCTTTCAAGTCGTAATCAACAATTAATAGGCCTTCGGGTACTCTTTGTTTCTTAGGGAATCCGCTTATGCTGAAACCAAAGTTCATGCCTATGTCGAGGCGTTCTTTTATTCCTTTTGCATATTCTGATAGGATTTTTCCTTTGATCCAGAGTTGGTTATCGTCCACCCATGCTTCGATAACTGCTCCTATTCCACCTTCGTAGTGCCGGTTGTGGTCTCTGTATATGTTGATTCCAACGGCTTGTTTTGCTAATGATTCTAAAACTTCTGGTGATACGATTTCATTAGCATAGTCTTTGTTGGTGGTGGATGCAACACCTATTATTGTTAATGTTCCATCGTCGTTCATGTCGTAGGATTTTGATTCGATGGGTAATCCATAGACACGATATTCTAAAGCTTCGGTTGTCATTTTGTATCACAAAAAATGTTTTTTTTAAATTTGGAGTGTTCTTTTCACTAGCTTAAAAGTGAATTAAAAAATGAGGTAGGGATTTCTAAGCGTAGCTAAGATGGGTTAAATTACTTCATTTTTTTAAAGAACATGTGAATTGAAAAAAAATAATAATATTGATTTTAAAGGAGGTGAAAAAGGATTAATAAAAGAAAAATTGAGAGAGATAAAAAATTTTCATTATTAATCCTTTTTAGGACTGCATACGTAGATTTTATATACAGGACGTGAAAGAGTGAAGGAGGATATGTGATATGATTCCCGTTAATCCTTATGATGAGAATTAGTGAGTGAAAAGGATTATTGTGTTTTTTCTCATATCATGTTCCTCCTTCTCTGATTTTTTCATAGGTTTTGTCGCAAAAGACGCAGAAAGCAGAGTCGCAGTTTTGTAGATATGTGGGGGAAAATATGAGGATAGTTTTATGACATAACGTTTTATCCCCTGTATGTTTGGTCAAACAAAGAGTGAGGAAACTCTATTTATTTTTGGTTGACATTTAGTGTAAATGTCGTTCGATGTTAGAAATTGCGTACATTGAATAGTTTAGCCACTTGTTCAGGTGGAATCATTTTAAGGTAGCGAAATGACTTTGAACTTATGATTTAGATTATTTTATTATTTAGAGATGGGCAGTTTTTTGATAATGGAGAAACTGCTTTTTTCAAGGGTCTAAAAAACTCCAATTCGTACTTTTATATCCTTTAAAATTTCGGAGATTATATTTTTGCATATTTTTAAAAATGGTTTTTTATTTGACAGAAGAATATTTTTTTTTTACACCATTTTTTTTGTTGTGATGATTTGAGGGTTTGAACCTCATGTTTTTTGTAATCATCATATGATATTTTGTTGGTGGTTTGAAACAATTGTAACTTTGTAAATTATTTTTTACATTAGTGGTAGTCTATTAAAAAAGGCCACAATCCTTCACTCAAAGATCATGACCTCAAAAATAAACTAATGCAGAATAAAAGAATTAAAAACAAGATTAAGTAACACTAATTTGAATACCATCCTTATCATAACCCCCACCTTTACCAGGTAAACCTGGAGCAGGAGAAACAGTATACCACAGAGCCTCATCAGCAGTTTCACTAATAAGAAGCTCATGCAAATCATCTTCAAAACGATAAAAAGTATCATCCTCAAACTTCTCAGTAGAATAAGAATCATAACTTCCTTCTACTTCAATATTAAGAATATTATCAGATAGTTTAAGGAATAAACCAAATTTATCAAGTAAATCTTTAACAAGCATGGTAATTCTCCAATTGATACTTATTAATAGGTTATACACAATCACTATATATACTTTTAGATATAAGTGAAATCAGTTGGCTTAAGACTTCTCCATTTTTCAACTGCCCAATTGTAGGTAATCCAGTGAAGTTTAATCCACTCATCCCAATAAACCATATCATACCCATAAGGATTAACTTTCCTTTGCATGGTAGCTTGAGACTTATCAGATAAATCATCCATTGCAGCCATCGAACCAGTTTCAGCCCAATTCTCAGAGATATCTATATTACGCCAACCATCACCATACCAGGAACAATGCTCAACAGGATAACCATTATCACGTAACCATTTCTCTTCTTTCTTAACAATCTCTTTCCACTCTTTAGTGGAACAGATTCCATATTCACGGCGGTTTAATCTTTCACGTGCATCCCATACTTCAGCACTAGAATATTTCTGAGGATTCTTAACTGCATCAATCAATTCTTTTTTAATTAAACTGAAATCAAGACAATGACTCATTTCATGATACATGGTTTGTCTAACATTACCCCTTTCGGTTTGAATTCTGTTAAATGAATTAGGCAATATCCTAACTCGCTTATCAGTATATCTAGTATAACCTAAAGTACGTCGTTTATTCTCATTAACAAAGTCAATTCCCCTTGTTGCGAATTTAAAAATCTCTGGGGCTTCTTTATACATCTTAATGATTTCTTTCAAATCATAAGTACATTTACCGGAGTTGGTATTATCAATATATTTTTTAGCTCCAGTATTCTTTGTGAAATAAACATCAAAAGTAATTTCAACATCATGATTAATTGTCTTACCAGTCTTAGTATCAGTATAAGTTAAGTGATCTGTAAACTTCTGAGTTGGCCTACCTTTACCATCAACACCACGCTCATAATCCAATCCATAATATGCTGCAACATCTTCAGGAGTTTTCAAGTTATCATAATTCAATTCAGATGTTGGTTTGGATTGTTTAGTCTTAGGTTGACTATTAGTTTTTCTTTTACGAGGTTCTTTATAATCTTCACGATATCCTCTGCGGATACTGAATCCACGGTCAACCCATTCACGAGTATTGAATTCTTTAAGTAAGGTATCACCATAAGTTTTATCATATAACTCTTTTAACTGTTTATCATCAAGTTTGTTCTGTGATTTGGCTTCAATAACTTTCTTGGTAGCAGCTAATTCAGCTTTTTTAAATACCACATCAACTTCATATTGGCCATGATTAACAGTATGTAAATCTAATTTTTCTGGAGTTCGAATATACCATAATTCTTTATCAGAAACAATTATATGATCTCCACCAGATAATGCTCTTGAATATTTTATATCAGTTTCACTAGGGAATGTTTGACCCTCACTATTGGATATGGTTCGGATGCTGTTGAAAGGTTTATCAACATAATAATCTCGGAATTGGATGACTCCTTGTTTTCCTCTGATTTCTTTACCGATTAATTCTCCAGTTTCTGGATTGAATTCATATCCATATCTGTTTTTGTTTTTGACTTTTTTACTGGACCATTTCAGGACTTCATCTAAAGCTTCATCTGTTAATGGTAAGTCTTTTTTCAAGTCAGATACTTTTTCATCATATTTGACTTCAGGTAAAGGTTCCGGTTCCGGTTTAGGTTCATCCGGTTTATGTTTACCAATCGGCTTTTCCTTTTTAGGTTTAGGAGCTGGTTTAGGTTTTGGATGTGCATCATTACCTAAAGCTTTCTTTTTCAATTCATTGAATTTCTTTTTAAGAAAAGCTAAACGTTTCTGATGTTTAGCTATTTCCTCTGCAGGAGCATTAGGATTATTCTTCAACCATTCTTCCTGTTTAGGAATATTACGTTTATAATTCTCATACTTCTCACGTTCACCCGGACGCAAATTTTTCATCAACTGTTCCCGTGTAGGTTCAGGTAAACCATCTTCAGCAAACCTAATCTCAGCAGAAGTAGGAGTTAAATTAATAATCGGCGGATTATCCGGAGCATCCTGTTTAGTTTCCCAAACAGTTAAATAAGTACATCTACAAAACGGATGAAATGGAGGAAAATGTCCACCTTTAATAAGTTTAACAATATCATGAACTTTTTCTCTTTTAAGTAAACCTGGTGAAAAAACACGAGGTTCATCATTATTAAACTTATAAGCATACTCAAGACAAGTAGTGCAAACATCATCATCTTCAGCAGTTAAAAGTTTAACCTGAGTATAACCCTCATTAACATAAGACTGCAACATACCAGTATTCTGCATACGACTGGTTTCAGTTTTAGCTATCATTGTAGCTCTTTGACGTGCAGAAAATGGTGAACCATCTAAACGTGTAACACCGGCTTTAGTTAATGTTCTGGATAAGTTATATGGGTTTTCACCAGTAATAATCCCTTGTAAGATTTTATATTTAACAGTGGAATGTAAATCATTAGTTAAATTTTTAATTAAATCAAAATTATAATCTTTAGCTAAGCGGATAGCTTGAATATCCGCATCAGTATAACGGATAGTTTCTCGGATATTATTGTATCCTCTTTTTTTACCAGCATCGTATATTGCATCTAATAAGTCATCTACTTTCTCATAATGATTATCAAATATAGTATCCCATGCATCTTCTAAGGCATCGAAGATTTCTTTTTCAATATCAGCATCTTTCAGGAATAATTGATGGGCTTCTTCACTATCTAACCAGTCAATACTTGCACCTAAATCAGTGTCGATTAGATCAGAAATCATTTGATAGAATTGTTTTGCATGATTATCTTCCATGCTTTTACTGTCAAATAATTCCCATAAATCCAACTCATTTATTAATAGTTGATTTGTTAATGCGTGACTATCAGTAGTAAGAGTGGTCATTTGTATTCATTCCTTATTCTTTCCATGAGTAAAGCTTTCTGTAAATTCTTATTTTCTAATTTTAAGCTTTTTTGCTCTGTATTGAATAGTTGGTTGACACCGGCTTGGCCGTATCCTAATGGTTCGTTACCCCAATCAACTGGGTCCCATCCATAAGTCTTACGGATTTCATTTACAGTACGTATTCCATCACGTATCTGGGTTGATTCAATGTTGGCACGTTTCAATTCATCTTCAATATCCATTTCATTGAATTCAAAGACTTCATCAAAACCATTACTGCCTAATGCCTTGTTGAATGCAGATTCATAAAACTTGGCCTTGGCGTTCATGACATTTTTGAATTGTTCTTTTTGAGCTTCACCATTACCGCTTCCGAGATTGGCGGTTTCGATTACACCAATCATTGCAGGTGGAACACGGAATAAACTGATTATCATGTCACGGCACATATTCATCATATTAACATAATCCATATCCTTATTATTCACATTAGCAGATTGGTAAGATGCTCCTTTAACGGCTAGCATTCCACCATGCTTATTCACTTGTGATTGGATCATAGCTTGTAAACGTAACAGTTCAGCATTGAATTCATCATTATTAATATCCTTATCAAAGGATAATATTGCGGTTGGATCAATACCCTCATTCTCCATGAGCTTCTGATTATAATCCAATCCAAGCCACATCATCAATAATGGTTTTTGGATTTTCTCCAATTTAGATTCACCAAATTTAGATTCACGGAAATTAATGCTTGGTTCGTAGATATGGATTAATTCTTCAGGTTCATATCTGATATTTGGTTTGTTCCTGAAACCATACTGGTCAGTATCATCAAACCATCTAAGCAAGCTTGCAGGGACATATTGTAATCCGTTTATGATATGGTAATTGTTATGGTCGTAATCGAATTCTTCATAGTTGACTTCAATGAAAGTGTCTCCAACTAATTCGAATGAGTTTACGATTTGTTTAATGAATACTGGGAATGTTAAACTTGATTGATTAGCTTCTGGGCTATTGAATAAATTTGTAAGGTATCTTACATTATTTACATTAACATGAAATTCATCAGGGTTGTTTATTTTAAATCCATTAATCAGGAATGTGTCGCTGATTGCGTTTACACAACTGTAGACATATGGATTGTCTTGAGCTTGTTTGAAGAAACCATAATGTCCAGCTGTTTTATTTACTGTATTAAATAAGAAATGATAATCACGGACATATTGTTGGAATAAACTATCCGTGTATGGTTTTCGGAGTACTGGCATTACAGCATTCCTGAATTTGGATTTTATATTCATGCGAAAATTATCTAACATAAAAATGATTCTCCTTTAAAAGTAGATTACACCTAATGGTGTTGCAGGGGTTGTTATATTAGCTGGACCATATAGTCCGCCTCTCCACATGTCGGGGCAGTGGTCGTTTATTTTTAATGGTTTGTCTTCACCACGTTGTTGGGCTCTTTTATCCCAACTGTAAGTCTGTGCTTGGCTTATGCTATTGACACAGTCTTGATGTATTAAGAATTTATTGTTAGCTATTAAGTCTTGGGTTTTCTTAATATCTTCATATGTATCTGGTACATAGGTTTTGATTTTGATTTTAACTCGACTGTCTTTTTGACAAGCCGTTTTTAATGATGCTGCGTCGTGTGGTAGGTAGATGCTATTGTTTTCGTTTAATTGGTATTTGTCTTGTAATCTGACAATATCATCGACCCTTTCAGAGTCTGATTGTGCTACTCCAATATCTTCTTTATCGTAGTAGGTTTCCTCGAGTAAGTAATAGGTGTTGCCTTGATTGAGGTCTCTGTGTATGCCCATTACTCCGAAGGTTGTGACTGTACTGACTCCGTAGTCGCAGCATAAGTTAATCTCATGAATTTTTTGAGTTTCTGGGAATTCATCTTTCAAGTAATTCCATGTGAAAACATTTGCTTTGGTGTCGAACATGTCATAGATTGCTCCTTCGGCAATAACCCATTCACCGAGAATGTTTCTTTTGTAGAAGACTTCACTTTTCTGATTAACACGTTTCAATTCTTCCACATATTCCGGTGGTAAGTTTGGATTATCATCCAAGAGGAACTTCCATGTCTTGACAGTTCCGGCTTTTAATAATTCATGGTCGTTAATGTAATTAGTGAAAATATAATGATAAGGACTGTCTGGGTTGGTATTCCAGAACATTTTTGCACCGGTATCACTGCAACGTGATACGGCCATCTCTACTGCGGATTGTGGACATCTTGCTATCTCATCAGCATACCATCCACCAACACTCATTCCTGCGATGACGTCTACGGCTTTCTCATCATTGAATCCCATGCAATAGCATATTTTATCTTCAATGTATAATTCACCGTCATATTCTTTATATTCATGTGGAATATCTTCGGTGTTCATCATTGCAAGTAATGGATTGATAACATTCCTTTTCAATGATTTTGAAGTTTTTCCACTTATCAAAAATTCATGGGATTTTGATTCAGCTAAGAATGTTAACCATCTTGCATTGCAGGTGATTGTTTTTCCGGACCTTACTGATCCATGAGCAATGTTAATCCAAGCATCTGAGTTTTCAAGAAAATTTATGGCTGTTCTTCCGAATTCACCATATTCGAAATAATTCTTAGTTGGTCTCATATTCTCGCCTATGCTTCTCTTTACTTGCAGATATGGCATCAGCAAGACCAGTTAAACCTTTGTGAGTAACATCGGCTTCGATTTTATCTCGTTTTCCATACAAGTTTGGATGTCTTCTTTCAAGCATCCATGCTGCAGCTTGCCAATGTTCCATACTGGCGCTTGTTATTACTTGCTCAAAATTATGCAATGCTTTTGCTTTTGCTTTATCAACACATTCTTTGAACTTAACAAACTTGGTTCGACCTTTAGCATTCTCTGCTCTGTCAATCCAATTGTAATAAGTTTTTTCAGATATACCTACGTATCCACATGCACCAAGAATACTATCCCCATTCTCAATTGCCTCACAAAACTTCTCTTGCAATTCTGGAGTTAATTTAGTCTTAGCCATAAGGATTACCCTCCTCTTTTTTTTAATACTGTAATAACTGAAAATAATAAAAAAAAAATAAAGTTAAATTTTCTCCAAGACATTCACTCGGATATGCTCTGCAATGGCCCTCATCAAGTTAGGTGGTACACTATTACCAATACGTTCTTTGACTTGATTATCCGAACCAATCCAATTGAATTCATTATCCTCATATGTGAAAGATTGCAATATGCTTAACTCTTTAACATCTAATTCACGATTCTCTTTATAGTGAACTAATTGAGGTTTACGTGTAATGGTTGGACATGGCCTATTCGGTAATAATCTGTAAATATCCCTGGTCTTAGTTGGGAAGTTAGGAACATCACCACTCTTTTGACCTGGACGTAAATATCTTGCATATCTTGTGATGCTTGAATTATTAGGTTTAATCTTACCCTCCAAATGTCCAATACTCTGTTTACAGGTTATTGGTTTATTTTGAGGTTTCGGATGTGACGCCGGTATGCCCAAATCTTTACGAACACCAATGAATATCATCCTCTGCCGACTAGTTGGACAATTATAATATTGGGCATTCATCAGTTTGGCCCTGACATCATAACCTGAGTTTTTCAATTCATGTAGGATGTCTTTGAAGATGATCTTCATATTACCTTTAACCATACCAGAAACATTTTCCATCACGAATGTCTTTGGATATAATCCACGTAATAATCGGACGTATTCATGGTATAGTTGGTTTTTGGTATCGCAGAAGTCACGGGCTCCAGCAGTACTGAATCCTTGACATGGTGGTGACCCGTCGAAGAGGTCTAGTTCTCCTGGTATTAATCCAGTTATGTCAAGGACTTTTTCAACACTTAACTTATGGATGTCACCATAATAGATTGGTGTATTTGGGAAGTTCTTTTGATAAGTTGCTACGGCATGTGTATCCATTTCAACTGCTAACAGGACATCATATCCTGCTAGTTTATATCCATATGATGAGCCTCCGCATCCGCTAAATGTTGATATAACCTTAGGTTTCGGAGTAGTCTTGTTTTGGGATTTCATACCCACACCTTGGACAAGTGACTGTTTCAATACCGTCAGCTATGGATTCATCGTATTCTGGTTCGTCTTCAGGGATTATCATATTTGTGTCTAAGTTGATATCCTCTTCAGTAGTTGTGGAGGTTTCTTCAACAGTAGCCTTTTCATTTAATCCTTGGAAGCCAAGAATATCTTCATTGTTGAATCCTGTTATGTTTGTGTTGAATCCTGATTCAGTTAAATCATTGAATATTTGGACGAGTTTGTTTCCATCGAATGTTCCCTGTACCTTGGTATTGTTTAATACTAGGTTGAGGGCTTTTTCCATGTCTTCTGAATCTAATGTGATGTCATTGTCTGGGAATACCCATCCGTATGAATCATTTAACTTCAATAAGTTTAGTTCAGCATATAAATCATTGTCGAGGAGGTATTGTTCCCATAATATTTGGAATCTTTGATGTCCTCCGATTATTTGATTTTCATTTTGCAGATTAATTAGTATTGGTTCAACTATTCCAAAGTTATCAATACTATTTTTTAATCTTGTTTTTTCATCATCTGTGATTGTTCTAGGGTTGTATCCTGCTGGGGATATATCAATGATTTTTATTTTTTCTATTTGCATTTTAGTTGTCCTCCGATTAAAATATCGATATATACCAAACCCTTATTTTCATTAAATCATGATTTAATGAGTATGAAAAAAATGTTAGAAAAAAATAATAAAAAATGGATTTTTATTTGATTAAGTTAAAGTAAATATTTGAGATGATTGTTATTGCTGTGAAGGCTAAGCCTATGATTACTAGTCGGATGTTTGTCCGTTTTTCATTAGCTTTTTCTTTTTCTTCAGCTTGTTTTTTAACAGATTCCTTATAATCTTTAAATTCTTCTTTTTGCTGTTCGATTAATTGTTCTTGTAAAGCAATTTGGGTTTCCATTGCTTTTAATCGTAGTTCTAATTCTTTATCATCTGTTTTTGATTGGATTATTACTTGATTAACATCATCTGATAGTTTATCTACTTTATCGGTTAGTTTATCTATTTTGTCATTCACTTCATCTATCCTTTGTTCTTTGAATCTTGAACGTTCCGACAATCTTTCGATTTCACGGGATTGTCCTTGTATTTGTTCTTCGTGCAGGCATTCATGATTTGGCATGTTCATCACCTGCTTTGGAGATTAGTTTTTCATATTCTCCGGCTGGGTCAATGTCTTCGATGATGTTTTCATTAGGTTTAACAGTTTTCATTTTCATCACCAACTACCGGATCAGCATCATATGTTAATATTTCATTTTCATTGATAGTTGGATCAACATCATTTTCGAATTCATTTTTATAATCTTCAATTGCTTTTTGTTCAGCTACAACGACACGATGGTCTTCAGTTTTTTGTGCTAGAATCCATGTTGCAATTCCTACAATGACTGGTATTGTCCAAACATATTCTTCTGGTATGATTTGTGTTAATCCATCTTTTCCGAGACTTACTATTATCATAGCTATGAATGCTATTGCTGTTGCTATTTTACTTTTATATTTGAAAGATTCAACCATGGTTAATCACTTTAGTTTAGTTTTTTTTCATGAAAAAAAATGAGTTTGAATTTTAAGAGTGGGAGAGTAAATAGCTGATTTAAATGTGGCAGTAAAAAAATACTATTATTGAAATTCGAAAAAGCAAAGTATATGATGTATCTAGAAACGAAAAAAAATTTTTATTTTATTTTTACTCTCCAACTCTTTTTTTTTGAGGTAATTAAATGATAAGAATAAATATATTATATGATTAGTAACCCGTAGGGTAAGTCGAATTTGATTCCTGCTGCATAGTTGTAACTAGCACGGGTGATTAGTCCGCATTTGGTACAGTATTCGTAGCTGCGGTCTTCACTTCTTACTATTGTTAGTGTCTTGCATTCAGGGCATTTGTCTGTATTTTCGACTTCTTCGATTTCTTCATCGATTTCTTCTTTACACATGTAAATCAGAATTTTTTTTGGTTTTCATCTATATATTAGTATGTTAGCCGTTCCTCATGACATGGATTATATGCCTATACGGGTAGGTGTATTATAGTGTTGTTAAAAATTAATTTATATTTATTTATCTATTATTGCAATGTATGTATGGTCTTCTTTCACTTCAATGATTAATTTGTAAAAGATATAGAACCAACCGGTTATGTTTATTCGGATTTCATCTATGATTATTGGCTTTAAATTGAAATTTTCCAAGTGTTTTTCATATAATCTCCCGTCATGATATACTTTTATTCCGGTCTCACCTAAACTGGGTAAATCGATTGTTAACTTTTTCTCCTTATCTTTTATGGTTACCTCTGCATGTCCATCATTCAATTCTGTACTTATTTCCTGTAAACTTATTTTAATCATAGTAGGCCTCCTCATATTCTATGGAGTAGAAGAAATTTTCACTATAATTGATAGTGTATTCGTTTTCGTGTAATTTGAAGATGATTTTATCTGGTTTAATAGCTATTTCTTTTAATTCATTTAAATGGAATGTGATGTCTTTTCTTTTTCGGCATCCTGGTAGTCCTGGTATGTCTTGCCATTCGTTATTTGTACATGTTAATTCAGCCTCATATATTGTGCCGGTTTGACTATAATATTCGGTTAATGTGTTTATTAGACTGTATACTTCAGGGACGGGTTTAATGTCCTCATCCATATATAGTAATGGTGGAGTTAATGTTATTCCTTTATATTTTATCATCTTTTTCCCTCACGTATTAGCATGTCATGGTTGTCTTTTGTATGTTGTCTTGGTATGATTGGTATGCGGTGCATGACTTTTAATGTTAATCTGCAGATGATTAATTCAAAGACATGATCTGTTAATCCGTATTTTTTTGTGATGCGGTATCTTTCCAATCTTATTTCTGGGGTGTCGATTTTTTTGAGGAAGAACATGAATGCTAATATGATGCATTCTTCTGATGCTCGACGATGGAAATATTGGAAGTCATTGTTGAAGTCATCTATGAAGTATCGGATTAGCTTTTTTTGGTTGGGTGTGAATATTAATGTCTTTGCTTCGAGTAATAGTTCATCGAATATTAAGTGTCTGTTTTTCCTTTTTTCTTCTCTTTTTCGTTTCCGGTTATGTTCGGTGCTTCTTATTTCTCCTTTTACATAATTGCTTTCATATGATGAATTGTTTTCATATAAGTCTAATAGGTAGTAAATGTCTCTGTCACTCATTATTTTACCTCTTAGTTTATGTTGCAGGTGTAGTTTATTTCTTTTATTTCCCCTGTTGATTTTATACTGTATATTTCCATGTGGTCATTGCAGGTTGTGTTATGTGCTGCACAGGCTTTTATTGCATTTTGGACTAGGAATATTTCAACTGGATGGGTGTCTTTTTTCATTGCTGTGTATAGGCTGCCTAATGCTATGTCTCTTGGTGTTCCAGTTGCATAGTATGGGGTGTTGATTTCGATTATTCCGAGATTATATTCGACTAGGAATAATTGGTTTTTATATGCGATTAATAGTTCCCATTCAACCCCTTCTTGACCGTAGTTATAGCTTTTGATGAAGTTATAGCTTCTTAAGTGCTGGTCTAGTTTTGGTATGAATGTTTTATATAAGTATTCTTTGAATGTGTCTTTGGAGTCTTTTACGGGTGCTTTGAATGTTTTGAGTAATTCAAATAAACTGTATAATCCGCTAAATGCTATTAGGAATTTTTCATGAGTTATTTCTTTATAAGATTCAACTATTATTTCTTTTATTAATATTTTTGAGGAATCTTCGGAGACTATTGTATCTCCTTCGATTACTCGTTTATCGGTTCCGATGATTATTTTTTCATCTGTTTTTACGGCTACTATTATTGTCATGTTAATCTTTGATGTTTAGTTGAGTTCGTATTTGACTGTTTAATCTGTGCATTGTTTCAATAGCTAATTGGTGGCATGCTTCTTCGTTGAATATCTCGTTTGGGTATATTTCAATAAATGGGGCGTCTTGGAATCTCAGTGTTTGGATGGGACCCTCATCATCTAATTCGATTTTCAGGTCTTCGTATATTTGGCGTATTAATTTTTCTCCATCTACATTAAGTGTTACGGTGTCTTTTGTTATTTTTTCTATGTCTATGCATTCTTTTATTTTAACTGAATCAAGGAATACCATTCTATAACTCTCCTATGCATCTTCTTTTAGCTTTTACTCCTAATTTAACATAATTTGTTTCATCGGGGTTTTCTGCTATTACTTCATTAATTATTCTTTCAATTTCTTTCTTGTCCGCACAACGGTAACTGTCCCAGCATGTGCGGACATACCAATGTACTTTTTCATGCAATGTCATCAACTACTTTAAATTGAATATAATAAATTCGTGTGAGATTATCTAAAGTGGGATATATGTCTAATAGTTCGGATTTTAATTCTTTAAGTGATTTGTATCCTTCTTTTTTTGCATCTTCATCGTTTAAGTATTTGAATTGCTTGTAACCGGAGTGAGTTATTTGGATAAAGCATTCATTTTCACTTCCGGGGAAGATTGCTTTTACGATTTCTCCATCTTTGAATTTTTTATTATGTTTTCTGATGGTCTGTGTTTTTATTCCAGATATGATATCTGCGTAGTATTTTTTGTTGAATTTTAATAATTCGTACATTGTTTATTGTCTCCTTTTTTCATAGTATTGGCATGCGGGGTCATTGAATTTTACTTTTAATGTTGGAAGAAAATGTGTTTCTTCTGCGGAGTCTGGTTGGGGTTCCGGTTCGGGGTTTCTTCCGTATAGTTCATCTGCTTTTTCACAGTAATGGTGGAATTCTCCATCTTGTGTTGTTTCGCTTCTTATGCGGTGTTTGCATTTTCCGCAAATGTTTACCATATTATTTTTCCTCCTTTAATGATAGTTTATGATCCATAAAGCAGTAATCATAGGGACATATGCAATTATCATTGGTTCCTATGTAGTATCTGCAGAATGGGTAAAGATATTTTACTGTGCGTTTTCTTTCATCTGTTTCGGCGGATAAGTGTTCCTGTATTTGCACTGGTTGTTTGCATTTCATTTTAAATCATCTTCATTCTTTGTTTGACATTGTTCTTCATAAGCATCAACAATATATTTAATTTTATCAAACATTCCCTGATTTAATCCCGTAAGTATTTCCAGTAGTTCATTGCTTTCGATTTCAATTTTCAAATTAACGCACTCTCCCTGTTACTAATGTATAAATAAAATCATGAACGACTAATGCTATTAGGCATGCTCCAAAGCATATGCAACCTAAATAAAATGATAACCAAGTCATTCTTTAACCTCCTTATCTTCAATGTTATCCTGGGTTTCAAGTGCTTCTCTGAATATTCTTTTGGATTCTTGGACTACGGGGTTGTTATTGTTAGTAGTCATTTCATCTTCGTATAATCTTTTCAAATGACCGCAGTAGTCAATTGCTTTAACCATATCTTCAGAAGCATTATGTTTATGCCCCGCTCTTGTAACATATTTGATTATGTTTCCTTTGATGAATCCTATTGTTTCTTCACGTGATAGTAATCCTTTTTTGAATGCTTCCAATGGACTTAATCCATTGCCAGCATAATAGTCCGGTTCAGCTAATCTTACAGTTGGTTCATTTTTAGGTGTTTTTGTTGCTTCAAGTTGTTTTATATTCATTGGTATGTCTTCCATATTATCATCCTTATCAAGTACATCTTTTAAAATAACTAAATCTTCATCAAGATTTGAATGTCTATTCTGGATTGTTTTTTGTTTTAATTGTTCTAATTCTTCTCCTTCTAATGATTCTCCAGGGTGTTCTTTAATCCATTCTTCAAACATGCTCACAGTATCAACACCCGTGTCGCAGCCATTCTGATTTAATATTTCAGCGAATAATATACGGCCTAATTCTTCATCTTTTAACATTTCATTCAACATTATGTAAATCCTCCCGTTTTGTTGAATATACTTCTTCAACAACAGTTTTTACAATATCATGATTTAGTCTTCCAGCGTAACGGTTTAAACAATCCATTACTTCTTTCACTTCCCTTGTTGTGTCATATTCGGGTTTGAAATTGTTACGGTCATTTATTAATTCACATATTGCATTGGCATTTTCTTCTGTTAAACAGATTATACTATCAGGGGCTATTTCTCTCATTTCAGATGTAGGATGATTCGTTATTAAATATATTGGTCCGGTTCTTGAGAGATTTGTCCC
This sequence comes from Methanobrevibacter sp., assembly GCF_017409525.1. Taxonomy (NCBI): domain Archaea; kingdom Methanobacteriati; phylum Methanobacteriota; class Methanobacteria; order Methanobacteriales; family Methanobacteriaceae; genus Methanobrevibacter; species Methanobrevibacter sp. The sequence continues at coordinate 21,223 of NZ_JAFQSO010000013.1, forward strand.
ATATACTGGTTCAACAAAATAATCACCATTCAATCCTCTCATTTTATATGTCCCCTAAATCGATGATGTCTTCTGCATTGATTACACAATATTCTAAGATATGTTTGTAATCAAAGAATGCGTGACTGTTGTTTTCCTGTTTGATTTCCAACCATTCTTTTTCAAAATGGATATGGGTTACTTTTTTCAAATAGAATATGGTGTTATTGTCTCTGTAGTTTAATTGTAGACTTAACACGTAATCATCATAATTTTCTAATTTTTCGATGCTTTCCTTGATTTTATTTGCAATATTCGGAGCATCGAATAGAGATGTGGTTATTTTTATCATAGTTATCTTCGTCCTCTTTTTATTGAATTTGTTACTATCCTTGCGGTTTCATTGCCTATGCCTTTGACTTTTTGCATGTCATTATAATCTAGTTCGAATAAGCTTTCTAAATCGAATAAGTCGAAGTTGTCGACTAATAGTTCTGCGGTGTTGTCGCTGATGTGTTTGATGTTCATTAACCAGTTGAATGCAGGGTTGTCTGTTTTTGTTTCTAGTCTTTTGATTATGTGTTTATTGTCTAGGCATTTTCTGGCCTGTGCCCGCATATATATGAATGCTTGTTTTTCATAATCGGCTTGGATTACTGTTGTATAGGTGTTTAATCTTGCTATTGCTCCTATGTATTGGTCTTCATCGAAGTATCCTTGTTTCCATCCGCTATGTACTAATTTGTTGAAGTATGCTCTTCTTTGGCGGTCTGTAGATACGACTACTACGAAATGGTATTTGAAGTTCACAGATTGGTTTACTGCTTGATTGAATACTCTGCGATTTTTAACGGATTTTACAAAGTCATCTAATCGTTTATATTCAAAGACGCAATGTTTGTTGATGATGTAATCTCCGATGTCAAGGTGTTTTATTCTGACTGTGTCTCCTTGTTCTTCGAAGTATTCTGTAGCTTTTTCGATACGTGATTGTTTTTCACGGTCATCGATTGTTACTGTGAATCCCATTCTCGCAACACCTTGTCTAATTGTTTTTGGAATACTTCAGAGGCAATTAATATGCCTGTGAAGATTCCAATTGCTAATACAAATATATAGTTCATTAAAATGGTTAACATGATTAATCTGTTTCTTCTAATCTTGGTGCAAGAAGATATGTTAATCTTCCGTCGCCGGTTATTAGTTCGAATGTTATTTTTAATGGCATGTCATTTCCAAGGGATACTGTGACTTCTTTGCTGAATTTGCTTGCTCTCATTATATCAGATACCTTTTCGGTGTTGAACATTGCTTGGCATGTTTCTTGGATATTTTCACCATGGATGTATTTGACTTCACCGTCTCCGAATGTTCCTTGGGTATGTATTTTGAAATAGTCCTGGTCTATTGTGAATAATATTTTATCACTGAATAATTGCATGTCATTTAATGCATCTTTCAGTAAGTCTGAAGGCATCTTTATATTGATTGGATGGTCAATCTGTGGAGGTACTGCGGTTTCATATTCATCATCTATGAATCGGATATTGAATTTCCTTGTAGCATCACCATCAAATATTATAATAAGATTATTCTCATCTACACTAAGTCGCAGAATATCATTGGTTTTTCCATGTTTTAATATTTGTAAAAATTCAGTTGCATCAATACTTATCTTTTCAGGCACGTCACATTGGTATTCATCAAAGAGATCAACATCCAAATCCATACTTACGAATGTGATATGTGATCTGTCTAATGCTCTTAATCTTATGCCTTCATTATCTGCGGTTAAGGTTACTTCATCTATTATCTTTGCAATTGATTCAAATGCTGTTTTGAATATATTATTATTAGTTAATGTTGCTTTAAAAGTCATTATATCTTCCTCATTGACTTAGGACTGGTTTTATAAACTTCTTTGTGAATCCTGTCCCACATTTCATGTTCTTTTCTTAATCTTTCTTCCCTATTTGGAACGATTACTGCACCTACAATAAAACTTAAATCAATTAAACAACCATCACTCTTGATGATGTTGAATTCCTCATTCTTCACTTCATGGTCAGGTTCGATAATTAATTGAGCATTGAAATTATCCACATTTGGCAATAATTGAACAGCCTTATTCTCTGCACGTGCTTCTTGGATTAAATGATATAATACTGTCTGCTCCAAAATATCCCCTTTTTTTATTCTTTTTCTTTCATATTATGAGTAGTGAATAAATATTTAGTGCGGATTTGCGTATTATCCTCTAAATGATTTTCAACGATTGTGCGATTATTAATTACTAAAGTTAAATTAAACACATCACAAAATCCACCTATCTGTTCAAGGTTAAATAAGTCCCCGTTGCAATCTAATTGAATGACTCCGGAATCTTCAAATCTTATAGTGAAATCATCATTTCCGCCTACAGTTTCCAAGTATTCTTTCATTGCTTCCTCAATTTTTAAATTTAATTCAAGCATTTTACTACGATAATCATGATGTCTTTTTATGATCTTATGCCAAGTCTTATTGGTGGTAGTCATTCTTTCACTTCCTTTTCATCTTTGTAGATATCATCTATAGGAACATCTTCGAATTGTTCTAACCATTCTTTTTCTTCTTCATTCAATATGGCCATGTCCGCTGCATATTTGTTTTCTAATTTTTCTTTAGCTTCCTCGTATGCGTTTGTTATGGTGGCTTTTTGGTTCCGTATAATCCTTAAGTTTTCGTTAGCTGAATTCATGATTTTTATATCTATAACTGATTTGATACTTTTGTAACAAATGTAATAGTTATGTTAGATAATAGATTTTTCAAGAAGTTTTGTCGTGAACGAAATATTCGTGAGAGTACTGCAAATGGTTATGAATCTGCCTTGAAGCATTATTTGAAGTTCCATAAAAAAAGTTTGGAAGATTTGATGGAGGAAGCCAAATCTGATGAATTGGAGAGGGTGCCTTTGAAGGATAGAAGGATTAAGAAACGTTTGTTGAATTATCGTAGTTATTTGTTGAAGGGTAATTGTTCTCCTAATACTGTGAAGACTTATTTTACTAAGGTTAAGACTTTTTATATTCATTTTGATATTGAGATTCCGCATTTGCCTGATGCGAAGTATAATAAGTTGTATGAGACTAATTATTTGGATTTGCCTACTAAGGAGCATATTCGTAAAGCTTGTGATAGTGTGCCTGTTGATTTGAAGGCGGTTATACTTTTCATGTCGAGTTCGGGAACTGCCAAGGCCGAGACTTTGAGTCTTAAGGTAGATCAGTTTGTTCAAGGAACTGCTCAGTATCATAATGGTGGATCATTAGAGCATGTTCTGGAGACTTTGTCTCATAAAAGGAATGTGATTCCAACTTTCTATTTGAAAAGGATTAAGACGGATAAGTATTATTATACTTTCTGTTCACCGGAGGCGACTAGGTATATTGTGAAATATTTGATGACTCGTAAGGATTTAAAATTAGATGATAAGTTGTTTGATTTTACCGCTGCGAAATTATTGAATAAGTTTCAGGAAATTAATGACCGCATGGGTTGGGGTTTCAAAGGTAAATATCGTTTCTTCCGTGCCCATACATTAAGGAAGTTTCATGCCAGTAATATTGGTTTGGCAGCAGAATATATTGATGAGTTGCAGGGTCGGTCTAAGAATTATGTTCATGAGACTTATATTAAAACGAATCCGAATAAGTTAAAGAATATTTATAAGTCTGCTATGCATAATGTAATGATTTATAACTCGGATGAGGTTGAAGTGGCTAATCAGGAGTTTACTATTGTGATTAATGTTTTTTTGGCTGGTAAGGAGTATAATATTTTATAGTGAAAAATAATGGTAGGAGCAGGACTTGAACCTGCGAAGCTACTAAAGCAATAGGCCCTAAACCTATCGTGTTTGACCATCTCTCCACCATCCTACCATGAAAAATATAAAATTAAAAAATAACTTTTAAAATAGTTTGGTTTGAACTGTTTGAGGTTTATTATAATCCCCTATGATATTTATCTTCAATTTCACCATAATTTAGTTTGGCCACTATCTCCAATTGGTTTATAATCTGATTTAACTTTCTCAGATTTACGTTTCCAATGCTCATACAATTCACCACTCTTTTCAAGATCAAATAATACATCTTGAAAATCTAACTGTATGCTTTCACTATATAACTCGACATATTCTCCCCAATTCCAGAATACATCCTCATAACTAATATTATGAAGTTTTGCTAATGCTTTGATGATTTCTTTTTTAATATCATAAGTTTCACTCTTTGATGCGTATCTCATGCCCCGAACAGGTTTAGTTAATAGCAGGGGTTCATCTAAATTTAAAGGTTGACTAATATAATAAACATAATATAAATCATCAGGATTTCCTTTATCATATTTCTTTTTTCCAATTATTCTTTTTTCAATAGGGTCAAAACTTTTCAATGGTTTGTAACTACTATAAGTGAATAATCCAATTGCTTCAACTTTATTATCATTAGTTACAGTTGCCATTGCTTTATACATTGAATATGTTACTCCTTTTCGGATATATGCTGTGTAACCATTCATTCGCTTGAATAATAATATTCTTTCTGAAAATCCTTTAACTGTCATAAATAATCATTTCAACAAAAATTTTTTATTAAAAAAGCAATAAGTAATATGCATTGGGTCTCTCACCTCCAATGCATTTATTGCTTTACCATTCTTGGAAAACAAAAATTGTTTTCAAGGGCGAATGGATTTTTTATCTCCCTCAGGAGACCTCTCTCTCAAAAAGCCCTTTTTTATAGACTTTATTCTAGTGTTACCCTTGTTCTGACAAACAATAGTAACCTGTGTTGCCACTTTTGGAATTAGTTCGGGACTTCTAATTCGACGACAAGTGGACTTTTGTTGTCCTTAGACAACAACCACAAAAGGATGGCCGTCGGTCTAACCAACAATCCATCAAGTGTGGGATTTTTCATAGCAATTGGATTTTGGAAAATAACAGGATTAAACTGCATATCTTCCATAAGATTATAGGGAGATCAATCACCTCTCCCCATTAATTGCAGTATTGCCCAGAATTGCAGTGGGACATTCAATCAATCAATGATTACTGCTTACTGAAATCTAATGAATTAAAACATAAGATTTCCATCTAATAAATCAGAACATTAAGTCCTGATTTAGATATGATATTCACTGGGAGATGAATACGCTAAGCGTGTTTACCCTCCCTGTTTTTATTAGAGGCAATTAAACATGTAATTGTTTTAATTACCATATGAAAAGGTAATAACTAATAGTTACTACCTTCAAATTGAAACATCGAATTCAATTCATGTTTTCTGAATTTATAACGTTAGTCAAGCTATGGGTTTAAACCATATACTTGCCATATGACAAGATTATTAAATCAAAGTGGCTTGTTCTTTATTTTCCAACCATTTTAGATATTTACGATGATGTTTACTTTCAACATCAATCTCCCGATTATCTTTATGTAATGCTAAAACATAAGCATGATATGCTTCTTCTTCAGTGTTGAATGTTCCAATATGTTTTTGTAAATATGTGTCCTTATGTCCTTTAGACATAACACATACCCATTTCTTAGTTTTCTTATTATAGAACACCCCAGGATATTCACTTGATCTTTCATCATGTCTGTTTTGACAATTGACTGTTTGAGTTACTTGTCTTAGGTTACATAATCGGTTATCGTTACGGATTCCGTTTATGTGGTCGATTACTTTCTTTGCATCTTTTTTAAATAATGTGTGCAAGTATCTTTGTCTACCGTAAATGTATTGGCTGGTTACTGCATATCCTCTTTGATGTATCCACCAATTGTTATTTTCAACAAAGAACTTATTACCATTACAGTATTGGAATTCTACTTTATTTCCTAATTTATTATATCTTTCATAAGTGTAGAATTCACATTTGATACAATGTTTACATAATGTCTTCATCAATATCATCTGCTAAACATTCAAGACTAATTTTCAAGTTTAATTTTTCATTTTTGTAAATGAATCCATATCCTACACTAACTTCAGGGAGTCTTCGGTGAGGCATATCAAATTCACTCATTAACCATCCCAAATTGCCTAATTGATTTGCAATTGGTTCACTTTGTTTCTTTAAAATATTTTCAATAATAACTTCTAAATCTTCCATTTAAAACACATCCAATGTTACTTGTTGTTGTTCACCTTTCCATTTCAGATAATCTTTAAAAGATTCTGTTTCAGTATTGACTTCCCTACCCAATTCTTTTAACAATTTGAGATAATAATCAAATGCTTCATATTCTGTTTTAAATCCTTGTTTTGATATTTGCTGGTGTTCAGGATGATTACGTTTATGTTTTCTTGCAACACACATCCAGCATTCTTCATGTCGATTCCAATAAACTCCTGGGAACTTGGAGGTAACTCTCTTATGTTTCCATAAAATATTATTTTGACTATTCTCACTTGGACTTATCTCTCTTAACATTCTCAAGCGATTATCCGTCCGGTCCCCATTTATGTGATCTATTATCATGTTTTCATCTTTTTTGAATAGAGTATGATAAAAAATCTTATGCCCATTTATTAATCCTGTAGAATAAGCATAACCATCTTTTTGGATGTACCATTCGCTTAATTTGACTTCCCCTGCTCCACCTTTACAGTATTGAAAGCATTGTAAATTTCCATTACGATCGAATCTGATATATTCAAAATCCTCACATTTATCACAATATTTACATAAAGTCTTTGTTGGTCTTTTCATAATATCCCACTATTTTTAGCTATAAAATAATCATTCCTCGCATTGTTTTTTTCAAAAGTTCCTTGGAGTTTTATTCCATCCATAAAAGAATATTCATCGAAGTCTACACAATCAACCATTAATTCCCAATCCCCATTATACTTAATACATAATTCTTTAACAGCTTTCGCTTCTTCTAATGTTTTATAACATCCAAAATATTCGTTCTTTCCATTGCAGTAATGAAACACTTCGTAACTTCCATGTTTGTTTAAATGAATGCCTGCATTTGGATTTCTACAATATTTGTAATTGCTGCTCCATCCTTTTTTGTCCAATAAATCGCGATGATTAATAGCATCTTTTAAATTAAGAAAATGGCCATAATATCTTGTTTTACCTTTTATTTTACGAGTTATCATATATGTTCCATTCTTTGTTTTGTGAATGTAACGATGAGAATTTAATTTACTTATTGATCTCTCCCAATTAGTTTCATCTAATATGTCTCTCATACAAAATGCTTCGATTAATGTTCTAGCATATCCAAAGTATTTCTTTTTACCGTTGATTGTTTTTTCTAATTGGAATCCTTCTTTATGTCGTGAGATATTTTCAGTTCCAGGAATAGTTCTCATTTTAATCAATTCAATACTGTTTCTACTAGTTTAACATTATCTAAATTAATACCTTTAGCCACTGGAGGATTACAAGTCTTATCCTTCTCAAATTCATCCTTATCATAAATCAAAATCCAATTATCCTTAAATGAACATACATCGTCTTTCTTAACAGTATAAGTAGAGTTATTCATAAAAATGAATTGAGTATCATGTTTTTTATGATTCATAATTAACGTGTCGAAGATTGTATGGTTTCGTAGGAACAATCCATTTTCCAGTTCCATTAAACATTGCAAGTAATTACGATATCTCATCACTAACTTCCTATCAGGTTCTGCTGTATTCATTATATCGTGAAGTGTCTTTTCATAATCATGGATTTTAGTTTCGATTAATTGCATTATTGAATCGTCGGTGATACCATTCATTATTGTTCCTCCTTTAAATCTTCTGCATTTGACACTTCAACGATATCATCCAGTAATTTCACAGTATTATAATAAGCTCTAATAAGAATAGATGGGTCGCTTAAATTCAAGTATTCAGGTGTTACTCTTCCAAATCTTCCTTTGCCCGCCATTACACAATCTGATATCATTTCAAAAATGTCGATTAATGTTACGTCTAATGGGCAATCTGCGTTTAAGTGATGTCTTTCTTCGTAGATGTGTCTTTGATACCATGGTCTTTTTTTGAAGTCTTCATCGGTGTGTTCGCTTAGAACATCTTCAGCATATTCATCAAAGTAGGACATTTTTGTGAAGTCATGTTTTAATCCGGCTTCGTGGAGTTTTTTGCCGAAGTAGTCCATTGCTTTTTGAACATCAGATATGTGTTCGACTGTTGCTTCGTATAGTTTTTCTTTGGTTATATCATTAGGGGCTGTTCTGCTGTCAGCGTAAGAAGTATTTTTGATTATTATTTTACTAGTCATGTTAATAATTATGGTGGTGGTTTGATACTATTGTAACAAAAAAAATAGAAAATGAATTAAAACCAGTTACCCTCCTCACCATCTCTGCGAGTTCCGGTTTTAACATTATTGGTATTGAATACTATTAGTTTTTCATTTAATAATTTAAAACCATAGTTTTCAACTAAATAATTTGCAATTTCAATAGCATATGCATAATAGTGACCTAATGAGTCTTCATGTTTTAATTGTTCATATGCTTCTTTACATAATTTATCAAATTCTTCTTTAGTGAATTTTTTATCATGAAATATTGGACAGAATTGACTATCTTCCCACTCATAATAAGTTATCATATAACAGTATAACGGCATAATTAATCATTCCTCTATTTTATTTAATTCACATTCATTTTTAGCACATATGGGTAACCATAATCCATATTTAGAATGCATTGGATTGAATGGGTGTAGGCAATAGCTTTGAACACCTAAACCTTCTTCATGTCTTCTCATTCGATGTTCACATGTGATCCATTCTGGCATACAGTAATCTTTTTTGATTTCAATTTTTGGTTTTAGTATTTCTGATTGTCCTTTGAATCTGAATATTTCAAGAACGAATTTTTTAGCTTTTAACTCATATAATTCCTTATCTGTTATAGCTGCTTTTTCTAATATTTTTTTATGTTTAAATACAGGATTTTCTAATAAGTTTCCCATTTAAAATCACGTCCTTAATCACATTGCCAAGAATCATTGCAGATATGGATTGTTTTATATGGTCTAAAATAGGACATTACTTCTCCATCCCAACTATTAACAAAAATATCTTTATGTGAAAAACATTTGAAAACATTATGGGTTGCTAATCTCATTAGTATATAATAAACCATTGCTTTGGTATATTTTCTAATGTCCCTGTTCCTTAAATCTTCATTGAAATCAAATCCACTTTTATATGCTATATACCAATCTTCATGTTTTGGTATGTGTTTTTTGAATAATTCAATTATGTCAAATAAATTTAATGCTTTCCCAACGACCACATCTGTAGCATATTTATCATTCATTATGGTTACTGGATTACCCCCATCTAATCTTGCGATGCATCTTATTCCATGTTTTCCCCAAGCGGAATGCGGGTAGTACTTTGAAACTCTAATTTTCATTTTTTCTTAACTCTCCTTTTAATTTTCTGATTTTTTTGATTAGTATTGATCTGCTTCCACAGTCTTGACATACTTTCACGCTTTCAAATTCATTGTCTTTTTCTAATTCTAATTTTCCTCCGCAATCATTACATTTTAAGTTTGCCCATTGTTGTTCCTGCATTAATGTTTTACCCCATCTTCTTTCAGATAAAAATATATTTTCAGACATATTACTCCTAACTCCTATCTTAATATTATGCAATCAATTACACGGCCGTTTTTGTCTTTAAATTCTAATACAGGTATTTCAGTACCTTTTAATTTATCGCATTCTACTGTAATGTCTTCTTTATTATGCCCATCAAGTAGTGCATCGGTACATACAAGTTTAGTCATGAATACTGGATATTTCATTTTTATAACCCTCATTTTATATTATGCAGCAATCTCATTTCTACAGTACTTAGTTTTATTTTTTGTTCTTCGAAATATGGGCAGTCATTTTCGTATAAATATACGTCGAATCCTTCACTACACCATAAACCCGTATCTGAGCTTTTTACGTGTTCACATGATTCACATGACTTCATCCTATCAACTCTTTTTTTTGATATCTTGTTCGGGGCATTTACTCATTCGGCATGCTTCCTGATGTAATGTACAGGCACCTATTCCCCATGTTACATACTCGTAATATTTGCAATCCATCCACAAAGGTTGGTTAATCATTCACATAACTCCTTTTTGATATCGTCAAGATATATGATTGGAACATTGTATGCTTTTGCGATTTCATGTTCTAATTTGCAGCCCCTACTATTCTCCCAACCATGACCCATAGCTAACATGTCTGCTTGGCTCATAAAGAATATTGATTCACTAAAACATTCTAGTTCTGATTTTTCTGTATGATCTTCAACGATTGATGACATTATGTCATAGGTTGCTTCTCCGTAATAGTCGAATATTAGGTTTGCCATTTCATTAGTGTCTTTGTCGATTTCAGTTTTTGTTTTTCCTTTCATTGGTCTGCTTAACATGATTTTTAGTTTGCTCATTCTTTCACGTCCTTTTTGAATATTTCTTCTTTGAATTCTTCTAATGCTAGTTTTTTAAGATAGTTATGTTTGCTTCCACAACCACATGCGCATATTTCATATTCTTCTGATTTGGTTTCATATTCACATATTTTACCATTTAGTTTTGCTTTGATGTCTATGTAGTTGTCGATTTGTTCTTGTTGTTTTTCCAACAGTTCGGCTTGTCTGTTGATGCGTTCTTCTAGTTTTTTGATTTTATCTTCTTTATTGTTTAGTGTTTCAATGATTATTTCTGCTTGTCCTGCTGAATGGGCGTATGCTAAGTGTTTTCCATTGTCTAGTATTTCCCAGTCATCTTCTTTTTGAGTATATCTTTTAGTCATTTTATCAAATCCCTTACTGGACTTTTATCTGAAATATGGTCATTAAATGCTTCAACAAGTCTTGTTAATGCTTGTTTTAATATTGCATTATCTTCTTTTAAATCTTCATTTTCTTCATGTAATTTTCTATATTTTTTAGATAAATCATATTCATTTACTTCTGAATAAAATAAATCCTCTAATGCTTTTTTAACTTCTTCATTTGAACAGTTATCTATAAATTCTTTAATTGTAAGTATTCGATTATTGATTTCTTCATTCCTGATTTCACTTAATCGTTTGTATCTTGCTTTTTGTTTTTTTAACTGCTCATTCTCTTTTTCCAGTCTTACACAATCTGCTTTAAAATCAATTGCATGGTCACGATGGTCTTGGCAAATTGATTTTAACTGTTCATTCTCTTTTTGTAGTTTAATGTAGCCCTCTTCAAGACTTGCAGATTTAGTTTTATAATAATCTCTGTCCTCTTCCATATCCAACAATTTTCGCTCACAGATATTCAATTGTGCTTCTTTTTTCAATTGAACACTATCAGTCTGCTCTTCTGTTTTCACAATACTTATAACATCGCTTACTGTTGTTTTCTTTGTAGGTTCTTGCTCCCATACTTCACATTTAGTCATTCCAATCACCTTTTATCTCATTTTGTAATTCTTGTAACACATTAATAGCAAATCTGATATTGTGCATTTCACAAAAACCATGTTTCTGCCCAAATTCATATTTGTCCTCTAATTCATCAATTTTATCATCAATCCAACAATATATACTACATAATTGTTCTTCTTTTTTATTCAGTTCATTGAGAATGCCTTTTCTGTCTAATGTTTCACCATTACTCCAATTAAAAACAGCACATTTTCCATCTAAAAGTGAATAAGTCATTCCACATCACCTGTCAATTTTCTAATTGTTGTCCTCAAATTACGAATCTGGTTATGTAATTTCCCATTCTCCTTTTTCAATTTCGGACAATAATTTTTCCAGTAATCCACAGTAAACTCCAATAAAGTTTTGAAACTTATATTGTAATGATATTTCTGATGATAATTGTGATGGCAAGTGTTACATATTGTAATCAGATTTTCTGTGCTACTATGTAATTCATCATACTTGTTTGTATGAAGAATATGGTGCTTTTCAAGATTTGATTTCCCTCCACAAACACAACATTTTTCACTCATTCCTCATCACCACCTAACTCTTTTACTAATCCTACTAATCTCCAAAGTAATCCGAAATAATCTAAATGGCAAGTTAAGAAATCCCCTACCTCATTAATAAATATAAGTAAACTTGTTGTTTCTGATAAAAATACTGGATTAAACATATTTATTCTATAATTCAAACAAAATTCAGTCATTCCACATCACCTATATTCTTCATTCTATTATAAGCAGTTGTACTACCACTATGAGGAAGAACTGAATCAATAACCTCAAAAAGATAATCTCTTTGTTTTTTTAGAATATCATTATCCTTTCGTAATCTATCAATTTCCTTTCTTCGTGCTTCGGCATTTTGCCCCCAATACAATGCATCTTGTTTTAACTGCCCAATCTCCTCTGTTAATTCGTTCAATTTATTAACAATTGATTTAATATTCTCATCAGATGTAGAATAGACATAAAATAAATTAGACTCATCTAAATCATCACTGGGATTATTGTCAATTTCATAAAGTTTTAACTCTTTATCTCCTAACATATGTTCGATTACAAACGAATTAAATATAAATCGGTTTTCAGTCATTTAATCCACTCCTCATTTTTAAACCATCCAATCCGGTATTTTTTCAATGTAATCAGTTACATCTTCTTCTTTAATACCCAGTTCATCTAACCTTTTGTTTATCGCACGATATTCTTCTGCGTATTCTTTCCATAATGGATTGCTTTGATTTCTCATAATATTAACAAGCATGTAGAAGATTATGTCTACTTTGCGATTGTATAGGTTCTCTTTTTCAGTCATTATTTTCAACCTCCTTTGGCAGTGAATTTTACATTTTCAAACTTGATGTTATCCCTGTATATTTCTTCAATATCTTTATCAGTAATGGGTTTTCCATTATAAGTTAATTGTAATCCTTCATTGTTATATTTATAAACAAGCATGTCCATTACTTTATCAGAGATATGAACCTCTGTGATACTTCCTTTATTATAAACAAATGGTATTCTGAGTTTTAGGTTATCTAATTTTAGAATGTAATGATCCTTCTTTTTTTCATAACTTGCTTTCATGATTAAATCCCCATATTTAAAATGGTTTGTATTGTGTTGTTTCAAATCCACAATCTCGGCATTTCTTTTTCCATACGTTTGTTCTGAGTTTTGAATCATACCATTGATCTATTGTAACATTTTTACTATTGCAATTAAAACATTTCGTTTGTTTATACATTGTTTTTAAATCCTCCAATTTACTAAATGTCCTAACTTCTTATTGATATACTCATCAGAATAACCTAACCTTCTTAACTCTTCTATTTTCCCATTAATCCATTTACCCTCCATAATATCATCAAGCAATGGTTTGTGAATGCTCTTCTTAAGATGGCCAGTATCTTCAATCATTTTTTTCTAATCCCCCATTATCTCTCTTGTATTTAGCTATTTGAACATCATATTCTAATCTAATAATATTTTCTTGTAATCTATGACACTCGTTACCGTAATGTTCTTTTACTAATGCTATACCTAATATGAAACCAAAGATTCCACCAAAAATTAAACTTATACCATTAACAATCATTCTACAGCCCCTTCCAATACATATTTCTTCAAAACCCATTCAACAAAATCATCAATAGGAATAATCAAACTCCAATCATCATACCATGTAGGATAAGCAAACTGGATATTCTCTTCCTTCAGGAATTGTGTTACCATATCCCATTCATGTTCCAATATTTGAAGATAATCTTCCTCTTCAGCATCATAACTGAAAGACAATATTAACCAGTCATTATTAGCATCAATCCCAATTTTAACCCCCACAGGTAAGATATACTTCTTAAAAACTTCTAATGCACCGCTGAAGTCTCTTTTAAAATTAATATAATGAACATAACCTTCCATTACATCTCTTTTGAAAATCAATTTAGTTTTCTCCATCATTCAAACCACCTCGGCAACTCAATCCCTAAAACATCTAAAACTTCATCAGCCATCTCACGATTAAACAGATGTTGATATTTCATTAAAATATCCCATACTGCTTGGAAGAAAATAAGGTCAGATTCTTTTAATTCTTTAATTTCATCTTGTTGGTTATTTAGCAGGTTGACAATATTTTCAATTTGTTTTTTTGTTATATCGTCTGATAAAAACCAGGCAATGTCTTTTCCATTATATGAAATATCAATAATAGTATCATCTACTTCATCAATATGGGATGTAAATTGCTTAGTCATTCTTTCACCTCTTTGCCCATTAATTCTAGCATGTCTCTTGCCTTGTTAAGATAATATCCCTCGCATTGATTTGGGTCTGCTTGTATTTCATTCAACACATTCATAAAATCATCTAATACTTTTATAGCATTCTTATTCTTTAATTTCAGTAATTGATTTTGTTTAGATAATTTATTTAATCTCTCAACTACTCCTAATGGGGTTAATATTAGTTTGTCTTCTTTAATTGAATGTAATGCAAAGTTTCCCCAATGTCCATGTAATGAGTAATTTTCATAATTGTCTATTCTGTTTAAATCAAATAATGCGCTTCTTGTTATTTTTTCTAACTTGTCAATTTTCCATTGTTGTTCATTCATGATGTTAATCATTTTAAAAACATTCAATGCATCTTGCTCTTTATTATCCCATACGGGGTTTAATGTTTGGAATTTGATGTTATTTTTGTCTATTCTGTTGGTGTATCGTGGTTCTTGTTTTGGTGTGTATGTGCAGAATGGTTGCATGTAATATTCACATTCTCCACACTCATGATTGCAAACTTCGCTCATGTTTCCACCTCAAAATCTTCACAGGAATCATTTCTCGCATCCACTTGCTTATTATTTAACCTACATACAAAAGTTTTACCATAACCAAAATTCTGACAATTCCTACATCGCTTATTATAACCTATTTTATTAAACTTGTCTTTACCTGGAACTACTGCAAGACTACCGTTATAATTAAACCAATCAATATGAAGTTGACCTATACCATCCACAGACCAGACTTCCCCCAGTTCTCCATTTGGTACAGGTGTTGGATCATCCATATAGATTAACTGTATCACAGTTCCTGGAGGATATTTTTCACGAATTTTTTTCACTTCTTCTTTAGTGGGCCAGTTCATAATAAATCACCATTGTATTCTCCAAGTTCACGTAATTTCTTTTTCAATTCAAAGTTCTCTTTTTCGAATTTGTGGATATATTGACTTGCTTCATCAGGATTTAAACATAAATCTGAAAGTTCTTTTTCAATATCTTTTATGTCTAACATTCCTCGGAATACTAATTGTTGTAATTTTATTGTTAGGAAACGATTTTCCATTCTTAAGTGTCTGTTTACTGCTTTTAATTCAATTGAATGTTCAACATCTCTTTTTGTAATCATTGCTTCACGATATAATTGATTTAACAGAAAAGGCACTTCATCTAATGAGTAATGTCTTTCTGTATAGTTATCTCTGATTGTTTCACCTGCTTTCGTATATCTTTCACTCATTCTTGAGCCTCCTCTGCGATTCTTTCATAAAAATCAACGATTAAATGTTCTTGACCTACGTCATGTAGTAATTCTTCCAGGACATTTATTTTTTCTTCAAACATGTCACCAAGCACTAGGTTGTCTTGTTGGTGTTTTTGTTTGAAATATTTCTCCAGTAATGTGAGGATTGCATTGCAGAATAAGTCTTCAATGTCTTGGCTTTGTTGCCATAAGTCATTCATGAAATCTGCTAATTCTTCTGCATCTTCAACAGTTTCAAAATACCATTCTGGGAATTTTTCTAATTCATCAACAACTAATACTTTGACGTCATTGCCGTCTTCCCATTTTGCTTTGAATCTTTTATTATCATATTTTTTTGCTAAATGGTTTAATTCGTAATCTTCACATTCGTTAGGGTCTTCGCAACAAGATAGGACTGTATTATAGTAACAATACTTGCATTTTTCAGTTCTTTCAATCCTTTTAATCATTGTGAGTCTCTCCTTTTGCTATTTCGATTTCTTTTTGTAGTCTGTTTCTTTCGCCGATTAAACTGATGATTGTTTGCATGAATAGGATGTCTTCATTTTCAAATTCTAGGACAAAGCGGTTTTTGTCTTTAACTCCGTAGATTCCAATCATTTTTCCACTCCTTGTCTGAAATCTTTTTTACTGAACCTGTAATGTGCATGTTGGAATACTGAGTTGCCTATCCAATCAGTTTTTAAGGTAGGCATATAATAGCCGAATTTATCGCAGAATTCCATTATCAGTTTTGGTGGGATTGGATGTTCGTATCTACCTCTGACTTTCACAACATCCTGATCCACATCAAATTCTATCATGTCAGCATGGCCTTGGAAGAATTCCTGTATTTTTTCTTCATATTTTTTGATGTCTTTTTCGTATCGTTCTTTTGATTTGTAGAGTTGGTAATGCCAGTTTTGATATTTGGTTGTTTCTTCGTTGGCTTCTAATACTCTGAATTCAGATAATAGTTTTTCAATGTCTACACCTAACATTTCAGCCATTCCTATTTTATCCATTTCATCTGGTATTTTTAGGATGGTTACACGAACATAGGCATGCATTAATTGATTGCTTATTTCAACTGCGTAATAGTCATCTGGTTCTCCATCGTTTGCTAGTCTTCCGAGGTACATGCTGTATAGGAATGCTATGAATGATTTGTCATCTGTTACTTCACTTAGTTTCATTCAGAGTCCTCCAATGGAATTGCAATCAATGTTTTTTTAAATCCATTTTCTTTTAAGTGTTCAAATGCTTCTGATGATTCTTTTATGCTTTGAGCAAAATCATCGAACATTACTCTTGTAAGATATGAACAGACACGACTCATTATTTCTGTTACTTCTTTGTCGTCTTCTTTAAACATACGCTAATCCCTCCAGTTTTGAAGTTCTTCTCCTTTGTAACTGATTTCAAGTTCAGGATAATCTTGTTTCAATTTCTTTAAATGTATAACTGCTAACATTTCCGCTTCATAGTCATAAGATTTGCTTAGATTACTTAATTTCCATCCATAGTAATTATCTAAAATGAATTCACGAACTGCGAGTAATCCTAATAAGATTACAGTAATTGTTCCAATTATGCAGATTACTGCACCTACTCCCATTAATATTTCAGAGATCATTCTTCATCAACTCCCTCTTCTTCTAATTCGATGGGATATTCAACTTTGTTGATGATTCTAACTTGACCGTCAGGTTCAACTAATTCAAATCCAAATGGTATTGCATAACAATCTTTGAATTCTTTTTGGATTGCTTTGCCTAATCTTTGAGTTATTTCATCAATATTTTTTGAGAGACCTATGCCGTCTTTGTCAGGTAGTCTTATGACTACACCATATAATATATCATAATCACTCATGCTAAATCATCCCCTAAGTTCTTTTAATTTATTTTCATCGTGTTTCAAATCAGTACGATTATGTTTTTCGAGATTACATTGAGAACAAAGACATTGAAGATTAGATTCTTCATTCGTTCCCCCTTTACTAACCGGTTTAATATGGTCTAAATGTAATGAAACACCATCATCAATTGTTTTACCACAGATTTGACAAGTATAATTATCTCTCATAAAAACATTCTGCCGAACTACTCCAGAGATTGGTTTCCGTTTAGGTTTTACTTTTTTAGAATGGACTTTATTATTAAAAATAGCATTGTCATGTAATGGATTTTTTTCCCAAGTTTTTGGAACATCCAATCTTTCCCATTCTTCAGAGAAGATTATTTTGCATTTAAAATTATGAAATGAATCATTAGATTTAACTTTGATTCCTCCACTAGTAATATAATCTAAAATAGCTCCATAAATTTTCCTTATTCTTCCTTTACAATAGGTATATTCCCCATTTAGATTTTTTAAGGTGCACACCATTTCCATTATAGCAAATTCAATGCTATCATATATAGTGAAATGTACTGGAACATTAGTTATCATTTGAGAATCGTTTTTAGGTTTATTATCCCAATAATAATGTTCATCAATATTCAAATCATTTAAAATAGCAGTTAATTCATCATTTTTTTGTGCTTCATTAACATACATATTAACATAATAATTTAATTCTCTTTCAAAATCTTCTGTCCTGAATAATGGCAGTTTACTGTTCATTGTATCTTCTAAACAATAAACTTCATGTTTTCCATACTTCTTTGTTGCTTTGAATTTATTAGTGCAATTCCCAAATTCATCAATGATAAAAGTATCACTCATTTTTCCACCTCTTTAAAAATGCTTCCAATTGGAGCAAAACATTCCACATAAGCAGGCATTATATCATCTTCGAATTCTCCCCAATTGGTGCATTCCATTTCCTTTTCATCATACCAGTCACAATCTTTATGTTGTTTATCTGGTAAGCAATGAAGATCATCTGCATTTATCTTCATAATCCCACGACTTTTTTAGCTGCAGGCATATCAGTTTCATAAATATGCAAACTGCTGCAATTGTAGTAAATCCCTTTAAAGATTAGTCCTCGATAAGTTTCCCTTAATTTATCCACTAAATATAATCCAATATGATTGATGAATAACATATTAGAGGGCCATGCTCCGTAACAATCATTTGACCTGAAGATGATTGTTAATGTTAATTCATTGTTTCGGATTAATGCTTGAATCCAATTTAAGCAAGGGATGTGTTCTTCAATGCAATCTAACCCCACATTATATAATGTTGCTACTGCCCTGTTACTTCCGGAATTTTCTTCTAATCTTTCAATCATTGTTTGTAATTGATTGTATTCTCCAATTTCACCAGTAACTTTATCAACAGTAACGTAATCCATTAATCTTTGAGGATATGTGTAAATAAAGCTAGATTCATTTTCTGTATCTATTCCAGTTATCATTGCTGGGTCATTAAGTGATGCTACATAGTCATGTAATGCTTCTCCACTCATGGGATAATCTTTAATGTCATATGCTCCTTTTTTAATTCCTTTCAGGAATTCATCAGGATGTATGTATATTGGGGTTTGCAGGAATTGGTTTGGTATGAATTCATGCACTCCAATTATCTCACGGATTGGACTATCGTCTTTTGTGTGTTCATGGCCTTTTGTAATGACCTCTTTCAATAATTTTTTCCAGATTGTTTCAAGACTCATTTTCTAACCTCTTTTAATGTTAATGTTCGACCGCCGATTAAACCGAGAATTAAAAACATTAACCACATGGCCATTGCTGTGAAACCATTATTTGTAATGGTCCAATCAATGGAATAGGATAATATTGTTGTAATTACCCAGAATATGAATATCCCAAGGTATAGTTTGTCATAATCGTTCATGATTTCACCTCATAGAATCGGTGTTCATTTTTACCTGGTATACGGTTAACACCTAATTTTTTACAGATACTGTCAACTTTATTCTGCTTCCAACCAGTTACTATTAATTCATCACGGACTAATTGCGCATCCTTTAATGTAGAGTAAATCCCATAATAGTAAGTTGACTTGAGTATTTTCTTTTTAATGTAATAGTTTGCTCCTCTTTTTTCAATGTATTTACATTTAGGGTCGCATCTTATTTCATCAGGATATTCCTTATCAAATAAAGTTTTGAGATTAGTTTCATGTTTGATTAAGCATTCTTCTAATCCCATACCATTTCGTAAGTCTTCTGTGATTTCTTGTGGAATCATAAAATCTCCCTTTTATATTAGATTTGATAGTTCCTGAAATGATTCAGCTATATTGATAAGATTATAGCTGCAATCTTTATGATCCATACAGAATTCTTTTGCTAACTCTTCATCAATTACATAAGCAATATGTTTGGAGTTAGATTTGATTTCATATACTTCAAGTTTCTCTGATTTTAGATTGCGGATGATTTTATTCTTTTGATTTAAGATACGAGATAAAGTATTAGCTGCTTCTTCTGCAGGACAATAAAATGTCCTGTCATGTTCACTATCCACGATAATGTAATGATGATTGTTTTCAAGTTCCGGCCAATATTCCCCAGTACTCATTTCATTTCCACCTCCCCGAGATCATTTAATTCTGTTCTGGTTTTTCCTTTAATTGTAGGAATTAAACTTATTATTTCACATCCTAAAGGAGTAATCTGATATACTCTGCCTTTGTGTGCTTCTTCATTAATACAAACGATTAGGTCATGAGTTTTTAATTCCTTTAAGGTTTTGCTAATATGATTGCTTCGAACATGGCATTTTTCAGCAATATATTTTGGAATCATAGTTCCATTTTCATTTAAAACTGTTAATGCTTTTTCACGATATGTTGATGTGATAACATATGCTGCTAAGCTTAACTTTTCTTCTTTACTTATCATTTTATACTCCGATTACATCTCCAAATTCTACGATTTGTTCTAAATCCCAATTACATGCTATGCAGATGTCTCTTTCATCTCTTGCTTTTTGTAAATCTTTGAAAGTTCCGAAATAATTTAATACTCCACTTATTCTTTTGCGGACAATATAAGAGCCTTCTTGTTCACAGATATATCGATTGTCTCTGTTTCTGAAATGTGGATTTACCATCCACTTTTTACCCATATAGTAGGCCCTGTATAGTTTGGCTTCTTCAAGTGTGTTGAAGCTTCCCCAGTATAATAGTACTCCTCCGATTCGTTTGCGGATTTCATATTTCCCATTTTTATTTTTGTAAATGTATCTCACCATTCAATCCCCTCACATGTTACTGTGATTATTGGTATTTCAACACCGTCTTCCATGAGCTTTTTACGTGTTGGTCTTGGCAGTTTTTCTGGCATTAAGTCCGCTACATTAACATAAAAATCAGGATTCATAATCAACCTCACTTTTTTTCTCTGAAGTGGAATTTCCAAACATGTTTCACATTATATTCAATACGGGAGACTTCTTCACCAGTTATTGGAGTTAATACTTCCTGATGGTTTATTCTGATACATTTAACTTGGAATGTTTCTTCAAAGTCACGTAAGTGTTTTTCAAATGCCATTGTGGTTGTGATTGTGAAGTGATCCATTGTTAATGTGTCGATTAAGTCAATTGGTTGCATTAACATTAATCCTTCATGTTCACTGAACCATTCCTGTACTGCTGTTTTAAATGCTAAGTCTTTGCTTAGCAAGTTACTTTTTGCGTCTAAATATTCGCTATATAAACTCATCTAATCACCTTTTCCATTTTTTAAATCTTACTCGGTCTCCAATGCTTAGGAATTGGACAAATCCGGTTTCACGGTCATTGCGGACAGAGTCATGTAATCTTTCGTAAACCTCTTCAGTAACAGTTAGACTTGTATTGTTTGGACTGGCTTCTTTTAAAGCATCATAGAAACTTGTGCTGACACACATGCTGTCTGTGAAATCATTGTTGATTGTTAAGTCAAGTCTTACTGTTTCCCAACTGTTGTGTCTTTGGAATTCCACTACTGCAAGGTCATCGTATCTGAGGTCATTGTAGTTTTTCCAAGTGTTAGGTTCGTAGGTGTAAATCCATTTTTCTTTGAATCCATCACCGTAATTGTTAGCTGTTTTGATAACTTCTTTCCTAATTGAATTTAATTTACATTGAAAGAGTTTACAGAAGTAATCATGCCATTTACTAGTCCAAGTATTCTCTCCTTGAACTTCTACTTCCAAATAGAAATTATACTGATGATAAGCAGGTACAGGGTTAACCCAGATGTTAATCATTTCAGGTTCACCGTTTTCTTTTTCCCAAAATTGTCTTTCAAAATCTTGGAGATCATCAGTTAATAATTTAATCATTTTGTTTAATTGGATAAAATGACTCATAGAAAATCCCTTTTTTTTATCTTTTGTGATGCATGTAGCAGCATCCAGTATCTTCAACAAGTTCGTCAAATAATGTGCATTCATTTTGCCATTTATGCTTGCAATTAAAGCAAGAATCGGATTCTTCTTTAGATTTCATTGTTTCACAAACTCCAAATGGATTTTATCCCTCACAGTATGTAATTCACAACTGACAGTTTTGTCTTTTTCAAGTTTAAATCGAAGTCTGCATAATGCTTCGATTACATCACTAAAATATGCTCTAGGGAATGAAACATGAGCATAATCATCAATTTTCCCATCATTAACTATTTCAAACATATGTGGGATGATTGACCTAACATCCCCTTGACTGGTTTGCTGAAATGTTTTCTCATAAATACATCTCATTGTTTCATCTCCAATTGTAACACGTACTTCTCAAAACTAATACGATTATCAATTAACTCCAAATCCTTACGAATGAGACTAGTGTTCTGTTTAGCCAATTCATAATCATTGGTTAAATCAGGATACTTTTCATCAATATATGCTTGAATCTGTTTCTCAGTAGGAGCTTTAGATAACTCATATTCCTCTTTAACCTTGTCAGGATTTAATTTAACTTTATTACTTTTGTGAAGTAATTCTAATTTCAATGATGTTTCACTATTGATTGCATCTTTTAATTCCTTGATTTTAGCTTCTTTTTCATCTAATAATTTATCAAAATTTGTTACAGGCATTTATATCACTCCATATAAGTGTAATGAATTCACGATTGCAAATATGAATAATAATATAGTAACGCACATGAAGATGGTTAAAATAGTATCCCCATATCTGTAATGGAATGAATCTTCAATTTTCATCTGCATAATCTCATGACAAATTTCAACTTTTTCATGTAATGTTTTCGCTTGATCCCTTGTGATGACTTCACGATATTCGTCTGGTGCATCATGGCCCAATTGGACAACTAGTTCAATCGGTGCATTTTCCATGTATTGTTTTGCATCATGAGCAAATACCATGAAACTTTTGCAGCCTAATCCTCCAAAGAGATATTCATGATTTTCATCAAGATTCTTTTCAGGGGATAATAATATTACTGCTTCTTCATCTGTTGTGGGATTATAGCTCATTACTCCATAGTATCCAGTATTGAATTTAACTAGTTTGAAGTGTAGTTCTTTGTCCATTTCTTCTGTTTTGATTACTTTGTAATCCTCTGGAGAATATTCAATTTCCATTTATTTTGCCTCCGCTCTTGGAACTCTACGTACACGTCTAACCCTTCTAACCTCTTTTTTAGGAACATATCCTTCAACTGCTTCCAGGAAATATTCATTAAACAGATAACTATAATCATTGAGTAATCTGTCAAAATCAGAATCTAATACATAAGTGGTGCAGTAATCATCTTTGTCACGTATACCTCGACCGTATGCTTGCATTAGTGGCATCACGGTTTGATAGATGTACCAGACATTATCGTATCTTTTACGGATATTGACTTGTGCTCCGCTTAGGTTTGGGAATGGCATTTTGAAGATTATTTGGAATCTGCATTTATCTCCTTTGAAGTCTACACCGTCTTTGATTCCTGCTCCGATTAGGACCATATTGTTTTCATCATCTTCGAAGTCTTGGATTGCTTGTTCACGGCCTTTACCATATGCAATCTTAAACCATCTGCGTGTGTAGTTGGCTAATTCGTTTCTGATATACCATGCTTGTTCATTACTGGATACATGGATTACTCCTTTCTCATCCTTATGGTCCTCAAGGATATCATAGATTTTAATTAAGGCATCTTCGTTTTTCCAATTAGGAATATTCAATTCACGATTGAATCCACTCATACTTCCAGCATAATCACGGATGATTGGTCGGTTTTCAATTGGGAATGGTGATTTCTGGTAGATGTAATAGGTTTCTTTTGGATCAATACCTAACCAGTTGCAGAACTTATCTTTAGACCCGAGGGTTCCGGTCATGAATAGTCTTGTTTCACCGAAATGGAATAATGATTCTCCATAATCTGCTATTGTTAATGGTTTGAATTCAACAGTTAATCCTTTGACTTTCTGATTGGATATGTATGAATGGTCTTCAAGGATAGCTTTCTTTGTTGGTAATTCAATAATCCATTTCTCTTCTTTAAGAGATTTGATGAGATTGTCATATTTTTCAATATCTTTGGTGTAGTTTTTAACTACATCATCATTTTCCAATAGTTGTTTTAAAACAAGGCTGTTGCTTATTTCACCATATTCATTTTTGATATAATTGTTCCGTCTTGCATTGATAGTTTCAATTAGTTTATTGCAAACTCCAATCCAATATTTTGGTTCGCTTATATCTTTTAGTTTCAATCCGTGTTCGGTGATTCCATCGAAGATGTCGAATTCATAATCACGGTATATTGTTTTCCTGTTAAGGTTGACTGTGATTAATTGCATGATCTTCTTTTCAAGATTATGTGCTTCGTCAAGGATTAGTAAATCTCGTTCAGGTAATATTTGTGCATAGTTTCCTGCGATGTATAGGTAATCGTAGTTGCTGATTACATTTTCTCCTTTTAGTGCTTCTTTTAATGCTGCAATGTATGGGCAGACTGAGTAAACTGCTGGGGCTTTACTTTCGTCTTTTTTACCGCATAGGTTGATGAGTGTTGGTTTTTGTGGTTTGGCGTATTGGTTGGGATTGTTGTTGTAGTCTTTTAGTGCTTGATTATAGTTTCTCATCATGGTATTGTTTTCTTCTTTGATGTGACAATTATCACAGCAACCTTTAAAATTACAATGGTAATTTCCACGACCTTTTATTTCCTTGACCATATATTCAAAATCATGAATGTATTGATGAAGTAATTGATTAGTCATGGTGACTATGTAACTGTTGTCCACAAAGTTTGCTATTGTTGTTGCAATAGCTGACTTACCAGTACCTGTACCTGCTTCCAGGATAATGTTTTTGTAACCATTTTCCATTGCAGTTAATATTTCAAGGATAATTTTTTCCTGTTCTGGTCTTGGGTCATATCCTAGTAGACTCCATTTATCCCATAACTTTTTTGAGTAGTTCTTCAATTTCCTCATCCTCTTCTGTGTCTATGTAAGGCAGGAAGTTTTCTTCTATGTATTTCCAGTTGTCGAAGATGTATGCTTTTGTTTTGTCTTTTGCATATTCGAACATGCAGTCTTCCATTACTAGTTCGAGTTCTTTTTGGGTTAGGTTTAGGACTTTGCATGCGTTTTCCATGTTGTGTGGTTGGTATCTTTGTGTGAATTTGTAGTCTTTCCAGATACTTAGCCATGCCATGGTTTTGTTTTCTTCGTGTACTTTTTCGATGTGTTTGTTTTCGTAGTCTACATTCATTAGTAAGTGAATGTTGAGTTTTGCACGATGGAAGTCTTCCCATGCTTTTCTTAGTTCTTCGCCTCTTTGTTCATCGTTTTCTGTTGTGAATTGAAAATATGCAATGAAACATCCTTCAACAAATTTGCTTATGTTGGGGATGTGTTCTTTTGCGAGTTTCAATATTTCTTCATCGATTGAAATCGTAATTTTTTCTTTCATTGTTTTTCACCACCTTTTGCAGTTTTATTACATTTTTGTATTGTAAGTATTACTCGATTATGAGAGTAATACTTTTTTTAAAATAGAGTAATACAATTTTGAAGGAATATCCCTCAAAAAAAGTGTCACCCCCTAATACGACTCATACTACATACGACCTAGTAGTATGATTTATACATACAAGTCGTATGTCGTATGATTCCGGAAATTCTCCTTAGCAATAAATTTTCAGAACCCTTTTTCTACATTCTTCCTTGCTTCATTCATAATGTCATCCAAATCACACTTCAATTCATGACACCTCAAACCCATTTCACGCCTCACATCAACAAGAATATCTTCATAAAACATTTCATCCCTATCAATCAATACCTTAATCATATCCTCTGCTTCTTTCACCAATTTGATTTCATTATTACTCCAAACATGCTCCAACTCACCAGCAGTCTCAGGAGTCAAACCAATACTCTCAAGACTTGCACCATAAATACGAAGAGCATCCTTTGCATCATCAACAGTAGCCACCTCACGCAATTCTGTCTTAGCACGAGCAATAGTCAACCTTTCAATAGCTTTCAAGTCACGAGCAGTAATCGGTTTAGCACTATCATCTCTAGCAGCAGCACGTCTAGTATTAACATAAAAATCAACAAGCAACTTTTGAGCAGATTGATCTAAAACTGGGAAACACTCCATCTTAGCATAAGTGATATACTTCTTGAATAACTCTTCATCAAGGACATCAACATCCTTCATGAAACTTTCCTTATTCAATAAACTTGTTGCTAACATACGGTCCTTTTCTTCATCAATAGTATCCTCTAATGCGAACACTAAATCGAACCTAGACAAGTTACTTTCCGGAATGTCAATTTGTTCTTTGATGGTTTTGAACTTATTAAACCTTGAATATTTAGGATTTGCAACAGCCAATATGCTTGTACGTGCAGTCATTGTCTGAACAAGATTGGCCTTAGCAGAACTAACGCTTAACTGTTCCATCGGTTCATTCAATGACTTCTGAGTATGAGGACTCAACTTATCGTACTCATCAACACACAACAGACCAGTATCGGCCAGTACAACAGCTCCCGCCTCAAGTGTCCATGTACCTGTGAGCTCATCCTTCACAGCAGAAACAGTAAGCCCTGCTTGTGAAGTTGATGTCCCACCAATACTCATGATTTTAGGAACACGTTTTTTCAATGCAGATATTATTTGACTTTTACCAATCCCTGGATCACCAATCAGGAGAACATGAATTGTCCACCTATCCATACTATCAGATTTAAAATTATCATCCAAAGGACGATTACCCTCAAACAATTGCAACAATAACCCCTCTTTCACATTTTGATATCCGTAAATTTCCGGTGCTAATGTATCAACAAGTTTCTGATAGATACCCTCACTTTGAGATAATTCTCTGATTTTTTCTTTATCAGATTCAGTAATCCGATAGTCTTCGAAAGCATCGTCAACCGGTGCTATATTGTGCAAGTTAATAATGAATTCAAAATCATTTTTATTTGGACTTACACGTTCGACACTAAAGACTCCAAGAATATCGCAGACATCACCAGCCTTAAGATTATGCTGTGGACTGGCAAGGTAATCCTGCATATACCCTTTGAACTCTCTAGTATTCCCTCCTTGACGAAACTCCAAAGGTTCTTCTAATTTCACATATCGTATATTATGATATGTTGATGATTCAGGAACCATATCGAAATTTCTTCCACCACATGAGGGGCATAAACTTGGCATTACCACTTGAGTAGAATCAGCAGTATCAATATAATGCATCATACCACAACCCCTGCAAATAAATGCTGCTTGTTTCAATGCAGGAATCGGATCAGTAATGGTTTTAATCATAGCTTTTGTGATGATTAATTCACCATTATATGTAGTGTCCAAGTCATGCAATAGGACATTTGGGGGTATTTCCACTAATTTCAAAGTAATGTAATTACGTTCTGTTCTTCCATTGTTGATACGATTTTCAACATATTTCATGAACATTTCATAATTATCTGTTAAGAATTCTTTCCCAGTTTCACGTTTGTAATATTCATTGAGTAAAGGATAATCTATGTTTATTCTTGTTGGCTTGTTCTCGGTTTTAGCCAATTGTAATTGCTCATGATATTTACTGAGCACATATCTGAAGAATAATTTTTTTTCTTCAAGGTTATCGTCTTTACTCAACTTGTAACATCTCCTAATCTAATAATAGGGAATTTGCTTCATCATATTCTTCAAGAGTGATATTTCCTAAATCAAACATTTTAAATACTTCATCAACCACACCAGATTTAGTGACAGCTTCTTCTGTTTCACGTATTCTAGATACGGCCTTTTTGATTGTAGCATTTTTATCTGCTAATTCTTTAAGGGAAGATGGTGCTTTTGAAGATGAGTCAGTTGTTTTTTCATCTTCATTTTGAACTACCTCTGCAACTGTTTCAATTACATCTTCCTCTTTTGTTTGTCTTCTGCGTCTACGAGTTTTTTTACCATTAGATGAAGATGATGTTGTTTCTGAATTAGAAGATTCATTATTTGCAGCGGAATCATTGGCGGTTCTTGAAGTTCTTTGGACTTTTTTAGGTTCTTCCATTTCTTCAGCTGAAACTTCTCCGGCACCTATCAAATCAGCAATTGCTCTGTTCTTTGCACGACTATGTGCGGTGGATGGGACATCATGTTCTGCATTACTGAATCTACCTCTTAATTCAAAATGAGATGGAGTTTCAGTATCAGCTGGATTTTTCCCAGAAGCTTTATAACGTATCTTATCGAAAATGCTACAAACTCCTACACCTTCTGCACTACGTCTATTAGGTAGTGTACAACGTACTCTGTATCTCGCTCTTATGATTTGATTAACATCATCGTATTCTAATTGTTCATTAACAATTTCATCACTGATACGGAACGCTGTTGCGAGTTTACGCCATGCAGATTTTTTCTTGAAATCCTTATTCGCAATGGTTTGATAATCTTCTGGAGTGAGTAATGCTTTGATTGCTTCCTGATAATTATTCATATAAGCAGCTGCACCTTCGATATCCACAAGGTCAAACTGTTCAGTTTGGCCTGGAATAATTGCAGCTGTGGATTCTTCCACAGCTACTAATTCACCACTTTCATTATCCATAAACTATCACCACAGGTTTATTCATAACTTGTTGCTCTAGCAGGGTCTTTTTTAACTGCATAGATGTTTGTTGGAGAACGGTCAGGTTGTGCTTCTAACTGTTTTTCAGTTGGTGGGATTTGGTCCACAAATTCAACATTAATGTATTCTCCAATTTTCAATTTAGGGATAAAGCTTCTGAGTTGTGCATGTGCAGGTAAAGTGGTTGTAATTAAATTACCTTCTGCATCATCTCCAAGGTCAAGAACAATACGGTCATTGTTCCATTGATCTTTCACAATTTCAAAAACATTTCCTTCAATATTATCCCCGATTTTTTCAGGGTTCCAGTATTTATCTGCTGCTACAGGTTCTACTTCTTCCCAAGCCATTTTTTATTCCTCCATTAAAACTTTGTTTTCTTCAATTTTTTCGTTGATTACATGAGTATTTGGGTCAAATACTGTGTAACAATAATATTCTAAAAATACATCTTCAGGCAATTCATCATCAAGAGGAGACAATCTGCCTCCTTTAATTAGTACTTTTAACAATGAATCTCCTGGTCTTAATTGCACATGTTCTGGATTGTAATCCACACCTATGATTTTAGATAGGTTTGGTTTATCAATACATGAATGTGCAACTTCAGCGTATTTTTTAAATTGTTCTTCGTCGATTTGATGTATATCGACGAGTAGATGGTCAGGCATGAACATATTCTCTGACCATGAGCTTGAAATAAAAATCATATATTCACCATCCTATTACTTGATCCATTACTAATTTGTCTTGGCCTTCGAGGTTTGCAGTTTTTTCTGCTAATCTTTCATCGAAGGTTTTTCCATCGTCGGGATTGTTTTCATCCCAGCATGATTCTATTAATTTGGTCATGTCTTCGCATGACTTTTTGAAACTTTCATTTACCATAAAATTATGCTCCTATAATGTATCCTTCAATAACATTATTGTTGGTTACTTGTGTGATTGGTAACCAGCAATTATCTGTAACTTCTTCAATTACTTCATGGGCATTGCCAAGAGTAACGTTGCCTATTGAAATTCCTTGTCTTTCAATATATTTGCATGTGGAGTAAGTGTCTGCAATAGCATCCCTGCTTACATCTTCAATGTCTAAAACTTTCAATTTTAAACCCCACTTGCAATGAAGTTCCTCATTCCACCACTATCAACAGCAGCGTGACCAGTTAGGGCAAAGACTAATATTCCTATTAAAAATAAAGTAAATCCTATTCCGAGGATGACTGCTGATGGATGTAAGAATATCCAATCAACGTTGATGGATGTATTTTTGGTTTCGACTTTGCCTAATCTTGCAGGTTCTCTCATACTTCCACCTCTTCTTTACAGTATGAGAACATGAATAAGTTGTTATGGATTGATTTGCAGATTGCATAATCTCCCACTTGAACCCGTTCACATTTAAGATTTGCTTTCCTTACAGGTTCGATTCCCCTTACTGTTTTTACAAAGACTGCGTCTTCTATTCTTACAACAGGCAACCATTGTACGTGTTCATGTTCTTCAATGAACATTGGATTTTCTAGGATTTCATAGATTAACCCATGTGTGGTTAGGTTATGTTCTTGGAGGAATGCTATTCCTCCGTCGTCTTGGGAATCAAGGAAACTGTATGCTTTGCGGGTTGCATAGTATTCATCAAGACTACCATTTATGATGGCTTCGTCTTTGTGGATTTCCCATTGTAGACTGTGAAGTTTATCAACGAGGTTGATGAAATCTTCTTTGATGTCTTTTAATCTTGGATCATCTAAGTCTACTTGACTCATAACCCAGAACTTTTGTCCAGGTAATGGTAACTCTAATCGTTTTTGGAAGATTGACATGTAATCGTCGTATCTTCTTTCGAGTACTCTTAGAGTTGCTCTTTTGTTTTGGAGTTCTGAGTCTGTGACTACATCTAAAAAATTAGTTGAAGATGACATTAGAAATCCTCTCCTTTGACTATTCCCCAGTATGTTTCAATTGGAGCATCAGTATGTTTCCTTGCAGAAGCAATTGCTTCATCAGGAGTTTCACCTTCACCAATGCAAAAGTTATCTTCATCTGTTACTGTCCAATCTCCACAGTTTCCAGATAAAAAAAGTTTTTGGGAGGACATACTTATTCATCCTCCATGTATGATCCCATTGCAGATACCAGTTCGGATTCATGTTGTTCAGTAGCGGTTTCTGCTACAAGGAATTCACGTAACTCTTCATCGGTAGGTTCCATGGTGTAACCTAGAAAATGTATATTGTCATCAAAGAGTTTGGTGACTTTCATGCCAGCAAGTTCAGCGAGCATTGCCATGAATACTTCAGTGTCTTCCTCGGCATTGTCAGGTTTTTCAGGTACACAGAGTCTAGTGAAACCAGCATATGAATCTTCGATGTCGATTGGTGCATTGCTTATTTTTCTTGCAGCTTTGATTGCATCTGGTATTTCATAAGCTGCACCAATTGTTTGGTCGTGTTCATCAACAACATGGAATTTGCTGTCTTCTTTGAATTTTAAAAATAGTTTGCTTGGTGCTGCCATTAGACATCACCTTCTTCTTTAAAAGTAGCTTTTAACTCATCGTATTTTACTGCTTTTTCAAATACTCTGAGTAAGTATTCTTCGTCTCCGATGGCGTGGCCATCTATGCAGAGTTTCTTATTTCTTATTTCTAACAACGCTTTCACGTCTCCCTTTATCTTTGTAGAAGAAATGTTTTTTTCATGTCCGCCAAAACATGAGAAAATGTTCTTCTTGATTAAACATTGTACTTTGCAGTATATAAAGTTTACTATATTACTTTCTTTACTGTTTACTGTAAATAAATAATTATAAATAACTTTAAATAAGATTATCAACAAATATAACACATAGAAAGTTACTAAAAAAGAACGGAGGAAACACATTATGTCTAATGAAGTTAAATTAGTTGTTGAAGTTCCAAAAGATTTAAGAACTGAAATAAACATCATTGCCAAGAGGCGAGACACAACTGTCAAGAAAATAGTTAATGATCTTCTTGAAGATTTTGTACGTGAAAATAAGGAATAATTGTTATAATATTTTATTATTTTTTTAATAAAATTATAGTTTTAAAAATTGGCGATAGCTTCCGCTAATGTTTTAAAACTTCGCATTCCATCTGCGACTAATTTAAAATTTTGTATAATCTTATCAAAAGACATACAAAAATTTAAATAGCATTTTAACCATATATAATAAATGGTTACAAAGATACTTTCACGTCTCCCGTGGACTATTTTTAGTAACCGGCAGTATGGGATGTGAGAGGTGCGCCAACACCGTCGACCACATCCCTATATTGCGAATGTTACAATTATAATATCTATTTTTTCAAATATTTATAATCTTGTTTTACAATATATTTTATGAAATTATATTGTAAATTCCATCATCAGTGACATGGTGATCTACTTTTAGTGAGAATGTTTTTCTTGATGGTTAATTATAGTATAATGAATTGAATATATAAACTTTTTTATTTAATTTATTAGACAATTGTTCAATATTATTAATAAAAAAATAGTTAACTGTATAGTGAAAATTGGAAAAACACATGGGGTAAAGATTTAAAAAATCCCCTGAAAAATAGCAAAATGTACAAAAAAAAAACAAGCACAAAAAATAATGAAAAAATAATTAAAAAATAAAAAATAGGAAAAATTATACACCCATCAATTTTTCCTTTTTCAAAGTATCATAATACTCCTCCGCATCAGGATGCTCAACAAAACTATGAACCTGACCTTTATTCTCCTCCACAATCTGTTTAACATCATCAATACTAATACGGAAAAACTCCTTCCTCATATTAACCTTATTAACTCGCTTATCATCAAACCTCTCATGCAACTCAGATTCCAAATCATAAGCATTCTTACTAAAGATGAACACATGAGTATCAAAACGGAAAGGAACAGAAGCTGAAGATAATTCTCTGATTCTGTCTTCAGGATTGTCACGACGGGTTACACCAATCTTGAAAACATCCTCCCCAAAGCTACCAATATTACTGATAATATACACGTAACCTGCTCCAGGTTTTTCTTTCCATTCATTAATCTTTTTAACTTCCTCATTATTTTTATCCAATGCTGCTTGAAGTTTAGCAATTTCAGCTTCAAGTTTCGCTTTTTCATCTGCAGCTGCTTGAGCCAACTGTGCTTTAACTTCTTCTATTTCAGAGTTAATAGTTTCATTCTCTCTTTCAAATTTCTTCTTTTCTCTTTCTAATTCTTTTTGAAGTTTTTTCTCTTCTCTTTCACGTTCTCTAGCTTCACGCAATTCTTCTTTTTCCTCTTCTTTTTTGACTTCATATTCATAAGCAATATGTAATTCATCAATTTTTAAATTCAAATATCCTTTAGTTAATTCAACATTTTCCCTTTCATATAATTTATTTAAACTAGTGAAGGTTTTATTTATGCGATTCTCAATGCTGTCAATATTTGAATGTTTTACTTTGCTTATAAGGACTGTTGTTTCATTATTGAAACTACGAAGTATTTGTTTAATATTAGCATTTGTTAATGCTCTTCCTTTTGCTTCACTTCCATTGATTGTCCATGTTTTTGAAGCAATTGCAGCTGTTTTGTCTTTTATCATTTGTTTTTGTTGTTTTCGTACTGCATCTAATCTTTCTTTATAGTCAACTGCATGGATGAAATTATAACGTGGTTCATATAATCCATACTCCTGCATTTCAAGATCATCTTCAGCTCTTACTAAATCATTCTTAACTTCTTTTAATTCTTTTTTAGTTTTCAATAATTCCTTTTCAGTTTTTTCAATTTCTTTATTTAGATAATCTTGTTTTGCTTTTAATTTGGATTCATATTCACTGTCAAGATTATTTAATTGAGTTTCTTTTTCTGAAATAAGTTTATCTAAATCAGTATCTCTTTTTGCAAGTTTTTCATCTACTTCGGCAATTTTTTCTTTTTCAAGTTGATCTAGTTTTTCATTAATGTGGTCTAGTTCATCTTGTTTTTCTTTTAATTCTTTGTTAAGATTTTCCTCTTTTTGTTTAAGTTCATTGTCTAATTTTTCTTTTGCTTCTTTTTCTTTTTCTGCTAATGTTTTTTCAATATTGTTTAATGCATATTGTTTTTGAGCAATGTTAATGTCTATACCTTGTTCCATATTGTTTAAGGTTTTATTTGTTAAATAAACTCCTATAAATATTAATGGAACTCCAATAATTGCTCCAACTAAGGTTAGAGAAATTGCCCCACCAACAATAATGAGAATTAATCCTTTATCCATAATATCCTAAACTCCTCATTATATAATTATTTCAAAATAATTCTTTTTTCGGGAACATCAACAATAAAACATTCCGTACCATACGGTACATTATCTAAACTAAAATAAAGCATATATTCATCTGGAATGTCTTTGGTTAATTCACGAAATTCTTTCATAGAGACTTTACTTTCATTCATAAGAAGTATGCTCCTTTTAATATATTGTTACTGTCTTAACACTTATTGGACCATAAGAACTCCATACTTCCAAGTATGCTTTGTTATAACCTGGGTCATTACCGTCTGCACCATAAGCGGACAAACTCATTTTCACAGGATATTTTCCTTTAATATATTTTCCAGTTTTAACTGTGATTGTTTTATAATAACCATTGTTCTTAGCTTTTTTAATACTGTTGATTTGACTTAATGTGAATTTTCCAGTATATTTGCCAATAGTAAATTTAACTGGTTGAACGGTTATTTTACTTGAAGCACTAACATCATATTTTGAATTTCCAGAAGTAACAGTTACTTTATGAGTGCCTGCTTTTAAATTCTTTGTACTTAGACTTGCAATTCCATTAGTATTAGTTTTCACTGTATATGTTTTATAGGAATTACCAGTGTAAACTTTGAATTTTAATTTTAAATTTTTAATTGGTTTGTTTTTAGAATCTTTTACAGTTACTTTGAAATAATTACTTCCTTGATATGGGACAGTAACGCTTGGTGCATTAACATTAGTATTAGTAGATGAAACTGAAGGAGTATTTGTATTTGAAGATGCTCCTGTGCCTTTTATTGTAATCTTAACAGTTTTCCAATTCCAACAATTATTATAATTAACATTAATAATAGCTTCATCTAATGTTACATCAGAAGGTTTGAATTTAACAACACATAATCCATTATCATCAGAAAATCCTTCTTTAGAAGGAATCTTTGAATTAATATTAAATGAGTAACTTGCCCCTTTTATTGGTTTATTAGTTGTGGAGTTATAAATTTTAAATTCATATTTAACATTAGCAGTACCATAAGTATAAGTGGCTGAGTTGGCTATGATGTTAATGTCATCTGAAGTTCCATCACTTAATGTCGTACTTTGTTCTTGATTCTCAATACTTACAATATCATCAGTTGTATTCTCTGCTGCTGAAACAGAACTTATTGAAGTTATGAATATTAATGATATTAAAAGTATTAATAATATCTTTTTGTTCATAATATTTATTCCCCTATATTGTATATTTGATGTTAATATGTTTGTAATAAATATTATTTAAAAATAGTAGTAAGAAAAAATAAGGAAAAAAATATTTTTTAGAATTAACATGAAATAATGTTCCCCCTAAAAAAATAAGATATGATTTAAATAATCAGTTTAGAGTGTGTTGGGAAAATCATGAACAATTTAATTGAGGAGAACTATTAATCCATGCAATACATTCTGTAAATTTCTGGTCTTGAGTTTTACATTGGAACCATTTTTCTATAAAAAAATGATTCCCATAATACTATATGTATTTCATCTGACCCCATTGTAACTATTCACTAATAGCATCAAGAATATTTCTACGTGAAAGTGGCTCTTGGTCTATATCGGCTAATCTTTTTTCAATACTAGATAACCTGTGTTCCATATTTTCAACTTCCACTTCTTTTTTCTTCAACTTATTTTCCAACTCTTGATATTCTGGACTCTTCAAATCAATATTATTAATCTTTGATTCAATAAGTAAACATTGGAAATGTTCAACATATTTCTTCAACAATATTGTTGGATCATCCAGGAAATATGCTGCACGAGTTGAAGATTTGGTCCGACCTTGCAATGCATCAATATCTGATTCACTCATACCAGATTTCTTCAAATGATTGGAATGAAATTTCCTCATCATGTGACTACGGAACCTGTTGAACCCATCACTAGCTTGACCCATATTGAATTGGTCATTGCATCTGTAGAATGCAACTGGAAGATAGTTCTCTGCTTTGTTGAATAATTTATCCTCATCAGTTAAGTCAATTAACTTAACTTCGCCATCTTCTGTTGTGTGAATCCTATCGGTCAACAAGTATTCAACAATTTTAGACACAGCTTCAGGAGTACAAAATGTATAGTAATACTTGTTTGTTTTTTCCCTTTTGAGTTTAAAAGTAGGAATAACATTCTCCATATCTTTTAAGACGTGCAATGCTTCTACAATGTCATCTTTTTTATGGAAGGGATATGTTGCTTTTTTAAATTGACCAATGGTCATTTCAATTGTTTCTTTTCTTGCACAACCTGAACTTGTCATAAAGACCAGGACTGCTTGGAACCATAATGGTGAAACGTGCATGATTTTTGATATTTCTTCATGAGTTGGAAGTTCATCAAAAGTTGGGTCACCTGGTTTGTTGAAGCTTCGGCTATTTGGTTTGGTAAGGTCTCCGATTTCAATTTCATAATATTTATACACGGATTTTACTTCAACGAAATATTGTTGTGCGGTGTTTTTCCGGTATTTCTGTATTAGATGGGAACGGTAGTTTAATAGTCTTTTTTTGAGTTTTCTTCGTTTCCATATAATATTATTGTCTTCTTCTGTCTCTGCTTCTTCAATGAGTTCTTGCATTGTTTTTCCACAGAATTTAGAGTAGTGGTTTATTGACCTGATGTATGATTCTTGGGTTTTTGGACTGTGTCCTTTGACAATGAAGAAATCTTGAAGAAATTCTTTATTGTTCATGTTCATAATTTCTATCTCTCATTTCTATTTTAGTATTGAGAGAGAGCATTTGAAAAGTAATATCATATTTCAGGTCATATGGTATATATAGTCTATGAAATATGATAATCGTGTAATTGTTTATCATATTCATAGTAATATAGTATAAATAGTTATTCTTATTCAAATAACCAATCTACAGAGAGATATCTCTCACCATTGTCAGGTAAGATAGCTATTATTCTTTTACCTTTATTTTCTTCTTTTTTAGCCAAATCCAATGCAGCCCAAGTTGCAGCTCCTGATGATATACCTGAAAATATACCTTCTTTTTTAGCAAGGGCAAGCAAAGTGTTTCCTGCATCTTCATTTGCAACAGGAATGATTTCATCGATTACATCACCATCATAAATTGATGGAACAAATCCTGCACCAATACCTTGGATTTTGTGAGGTCCCTTTTCACCTTTACCTAATGTTTGTGAGTCTTTAGGTTCAACAGCAACAATCTTAACGCCTGGAACTTCTTCTTTCAATACTTTACCGATTCCAGTAATTGTTCCTCCAGTGCCCACACCTCCGATAACAATGTCAACTTTGCCTTCAGTGTCTCTTAAGATTTCTTGAGCAGTAGTTTCTGAGTGGATTTTTACATTGGCAGGGTTATCGAATTGACCTAAAATAATGGAATCAGGTGTTTCTTCATTAAGTTCATTGGCTTTTGCAATAGCTCCTCCCATTCCATCTGCGCCAGGAGTCAAAACAAGCTCTGCACCTAAAACACTTAAGAATTTTCTCCTCTCAATTGACATGGTGTCCGGCATGGTTAATATTAATTTATAACCTTTAGCGGCCGCTGCAAATGCAAGTCCAATACCAGTGTTTCCACTAGTTGGCTCTATAATTGTAGCGCCAGGCTTCAGCAAACCTTTCTCTTCTGCATCTTCAATCATTGCAACTGCAACTCTGTCTTTGACACTTCCTGTTGGGTTGAATGATTCTATTTTTACATCCACTTCTGCTTCTAAACCTTCAGTTAAATTATTTAATCTTACGATTGGAGTATTTCCGATAGCATCAGTGATGCTTTCTAATACCCCTCTTTTTAATTCTGGAATATTTGCCATAATTTATTTCTCCTATATTATTAATTGTTTTTAATGGTATATTAAAAGGGTTATCTTTAGAGTCAATATAACATTTGTTATAATAACTATTGTTATATAACAATGTTTTACTTTATAAATGTTTTGGTATAACTAAAAAATTAAATGTTTTCCTTAAAATAATCGCAGATTTCAGTGCAAGGACAAATTTCACATTGAGGGGAAATAGGTTTGCAGATATTCTGACCGAATTGCACCATTAAATCATTCAATTTAATCCACAAATCCTCAGGAGCAATCTTGCACAGTTCCACTTCTGTCTCTTCAGGATCTTTCGTATCTACCAAGCCCATACGATTTGATATTCTGTGAACATGAGTATCTACCGGAATTGCAGGAAGTTCAAAAGCAAACACCATGACACAATTTGCGGTTTTACGGCCAACACCCGGAAGCTTAACAAGCTCTTCAACAGTATCCGGAACTTCACCGCCATATTGGTCAATTAAAATCTGTGAAACTTCAACAATCCTGCCTGCTTTCACATTATAGAAACCGGCAGGTTTAATTAATTCCTTGATATCGTCAATTGGAGCTTCAACAATCTCATACATATCTTTATATTTGTTGAATAAGTTTGCAGTAGCCTGGTCTGTATTTTCATCCCTTGTCCTTTGAGATAAAATTGTCCTAATCAATACCTGATAGGGATCATGGTCCAGGAATGTTCTTATCTCAAAAGTATTATCCAGTTGATTAACAAGTTCAATAACACGCTCTTCTTTATTCACTCTACCAACTCCAATTCAAAGCCCAATTCAGCCATTGACTCAATAAAGTTTGGAAATGACACATCAAACACTTCACCATTTGTAATTTCAATGTCATGCCTTAAGCCTATCAGTGAAAATGCCATAGCCAGCCTATGGTCTCCGTGTGAGTCAACAACACCCGAACCAACACCGCCAGTTATGCTCATTCCATCTTCTCTTTCAGTTAATTTACAGCCCAGTTTTTCAAGTTCCCTGCAAGTCGTATCAATCCTATCTGTCTCTTTAACTCTTGCATGAGCAACTCCCGTGATATTAGTTGTACCCTCAGCCAAAGCTGCAAGAACCGCAACGGTTATTAATAAATCAGGAGCATTGGACAAATCCACATCAATAGCTTTTAGCTTGCCATCAGATCCGATTTCAACATAATCTTCGCCACGGATGATCTTAGCCCCCATTTGCTGCAGAATATCTAAAATTACTTTATCTCCTTGCTTTGAATTTCTAAAT
The DNA here is from genome assembly GCF_017409525.1 of Methanobrevibacter sp. Taxonomy (NCBI): domain Archaea; kingdom Methanobacteriati; phylum Methanobacteriota; class Methanobacteria; order Methanobacteriales; family Methanobacteriaceae; genus Methanobrevibacter; species Methanobrevibacter sp. Next base: position 60,128 of record NZ_JAFQSO010000013.1, read on the forward strand.
AGATTTTTAATTTTGGCTCTGCCACCATTAATGGCTATTAGAGCTAAAAGGTAGGATGCTGAGGAGTAATCACCTTCAACAGTATAGTCACAAGCAATGTAGGGCTGTTTTGTAACCTTAAACTCATCAATTCTGCAACTTTGATGCTCCTTATCACAGGTTTCGTGCTTTAGATAGTACCCTTTTAGTGTTTTAACCCCAAATTTTCTCATAATATCCAAAGTCATATTCACATAGGGCCTTGATTTGAATTCAGGCAACACATATAATGTAACGCCGTGCTCTGAAAGTGGGGAAGATATCAAAATAGATGAAATGAACTGTGAGCTGACATTCCCATAAATGTTGGTCTCACCACCAATATACCCCGATTTGATTAATATTGGTGCTTTTTCATTATCATTTAACGATTCCGTTTCGATTCCTAAAGGTTGCAGCGCCCCCATTAGCAATCCCATCGGACGGGTTTTAAGAGAATCATCGCCGGTTAAAATCACTTCATTGTCACTCAAGGCGGAAACTGAAGTCATCAACCTCAAGGTAGTTCCAGAATTAGCCAAATCAATTGGACCTTTTTGACCATTATGGAGTTTGCCGCCAGTACCCACGACTTCCAAATAATCTTCAGTTCTATTAATTTGCGCCCCCAAAGCTTTGCAAACTCTTATTGAAGCCAATGTATCTTCAGAATATAGAACATCATATAATCTTGATGTGCCCTTTGCCAAAGATGCTAAAATAACGGCCCTGTGAGAATAACTTTTAGATGGTGGCGCTTTAACAACCCCTCCAATCTCTGAAATATTTTTTACCCTAAGATTCATTTTAACCAACCAAAAAGATATGATACTAGCTATATCTCTCCAAACTTCAAATATAAACTTTAATTTTTTAAATTGATGAATTCAATCATCCTTTGAATTATAAGACAACTAAAATACTTTTTCAATAGTTAGAATATTATGATTATTCTCATATCTATAATCAATTCCATCTGCATTCTTTCGAACTATTGTTAAGCCTAATCCTCCAATATCTCTTTGATCTGCTTCGAGAGTTAAATCAGGACCTACCTTATTTAATGGATTAAACTCTACTCCTTCATCTATAAAATTCATTACTATCCTCAGAGGGTCTTTTAAAAGTCCATATTGGATTTTTATTTCTCCCTCTTTTTCATATGCATAATTACAAATATTTACAAACAGTTCTTCAATAATTAACTCCAATTTTAATTTAGATTTTATTGAAACCCCTTTATCCTCAAGGAATTCTTCAATTTTCAATAAAAGTAAATCTAAATCATCTGTATTGGATTTTAAAATAATTTCTTCCATATTTAAACCATCGGTCTGATTTAATTCGTCATCTCTTAAAACATTAAAGAAACTTATATCGTGTTCATCTCTTAAGATTCTAGGAGGTTTGACTTGAGCAGGAGAAGTTCCTCTAGCAACCATTAATTCTTTATAGAGCAAATATGTTTCTGGTTGCACGAAATAGAGCTCTGTTTTTCCAATTATGCTTTTTTCAATTTTATTACGTAAAACAGAATCTGTTGCACAGAAATTCTCATTCAATTTTTCCTGAATGATTTCTCTCGTTACATCTTCCGGCAAATCCTCAACTTCCATTAAATAAACATATTTCATAGGCAATGAGTCATAATCAACATAAACTGAAAAATCTATTAAATCGAAACCGAAATCTTTTTCTGTTTTATATGCTGCTGCTCTTAGGTGTTCTCCGTTAACTTTCTCACCAGCCAAACATAAACATTGGTCCAGCCTGTATAAAAATTCTATCATTGGAGTGTTATTATATCTTCCAGTACAACGAACGACATCTTTCATCCGGTAACGATAAAATCCGGACAGATTAGTTGTGATGATTTCATAATCCTTTCCTTCTTCTAATTTATCCATAGTCACTATTTTACTGTAGTCACCATTAGCATCCACTGGTAAAAATTCATAAAACATGCTGTCAGGTATTAGGACAGCATCAGGATTGTTTAATTCTGTAAAAAGTGAAAATATGCCTTCAGATGCAGTCAATCCAACTAATGCAAAATTAAAGTCAGGAGCTGTAAACTCTTTAATTTTCTCAAGATAATTAATAAATCCCCCCGATCCGCATCCTATAAGAAGCGACATTCTTGGCCAAATTTTAGGAATAATAGGCTCATCAAAACCTTCTTCAAATATTTTTCTAAGTTCCCCTGCTCTTTCCGGCATCGGTTCTATTTTTCCAAGCAAACTTTCACGAACCTCACTAGGCATTTTTATGGATTCATCAATTGTGCCATTTTCAATATCATTGACTAATAGTTCCCAATTGCCTTTAATGTAACGTAGAAATTCTAAAAACAAACTGACAAAACTAGTTATTGTAAATGAAATGTCAGGATTGACTAATGCAAAACGTACATGAATATACCGAATATTAGTTCCAGCACTAGGAATTAAAGCTTCAATGGGTGATGTGGTAACCTCAGAGATCATATCGCCAAAAACATCCATTATTTTACCAGAAATAGAGCCATAAGTATCTCCAGAAGGTAATTTGGACATAGAAAGTTCAGTTAAATTTAAAAATGGATATTTGATCCAGTCCAAACCAACTTTTTCAGCAAACAAATTAAATAGATAAGCATAATTATATTTCATATTGATTTCTTGATTAAGAGAGGTGGTAGGTATCCTTTTAGGGTTTCCCATTGTACCTGAAGATTTTGCATAATGAATTACATCATAGGATGTTAATAAATTCTTTTCCCCCTTTTCAGTCATTCTATAAATGTAATCAGCATAACTATCATAATCAGTTATAGGAACCTTATTTTGATAGTCTTCAATGCTTTTAATGTTTGCAAAATCATATTTTTGCCCATACTCGGTATCTTCATTATCCTTAATAATCTTCATTAACAAAGCAGTATTATATTTCATAGGACTCTGTGTCATGACCTCTAATGATTTACGAACATCATTTCCCTGTGAAATAAAATTTAAATAAAATTGTTCCGAAAAGGATAATTCAGAAATATCAATATCACTCAAATCCATGATTCAACCTCAAACTATTCAAAAGTCAATATGTCTACAAATCCTGTTGATTCAAATACCTCCATCACAATATCCTGAACATTAGTTACTTTCATAGACCCCTGTTTGTTCATTGTTTTTTGAGCAGATAAAATTATTCGAAGCCCCGCACTTGAAATATAAATTAGATCAGATAAATCAAAAGTTAACTCTTCGACATCATTTAAATCGTTTTCAAGCACTTCTTTAAGTTTGGGAGCATTTTTTGAATTTAATCTACCGGTTAGTTTAATCTCTAATTTTTTTCCGTCTTTGTGTTTTTCTATATCCATAAATTCACCAATTACATTTTAGGAATAACAATCTTATTATTATTTAGTTTAACATTATAATTATAGTTATGTTCTATATCCTTTGAAAAGTTTTTGATAATTTTAATCCCCATGTCTTCTTTTTTCTGGAAATCTTTTTCAATGTCAAAAGGAACACCATTATCCTGGAAATAAATAATTACCTCATCAGTATTTTTATAAAGAATCCTAATATTTAGATATTTATCTTTCTTAGATTTATATGCATAGGAAAAGATTGCTGTACCCATTTCCTCAAGAATTAGTTGTATTTTCAATTTAATTTCATCATCCAAATCATCGTCCACTAAATTTTGGTCAATATTTTCAACAACATCTAACAACTCCTCTTCAGATTCAACATATACCGCATAAGTATCTTCACTAGGAAACAGATTTTCATCCATTATTACAAAATCACTTAAGGATTTGGGGAATTTTTTAGTTTTTAATTTAATTAAGAAAGGTATACTAAGCAAAGTAACAAGTTCACATAATACAAAACTTATCCAAATGCCATCACCCCCCATTAGAAATGAAAATATGATTGCAAATGCTGATAAAAATAAGAAACTATGGGCAAAACTTATATAATTTGCAATTTTTAACTGCTGTGTCGCATTATAAAAGTTTAATAAAATGAAACATAATCCTGAAAACGGTAGAGACCAGGCAAATATTCTAAGACCTCTTACTGATACATCATATACCTCTGGATTTTTTCCAAACATATAAACAAAATAAGGAGCGAAAATAAACAGAATTATGGCAATTATAAAAATAATGAGTAATGCATATTTAATTGATATTCCTAATAATTGTTCCAATTGGGTTTTATCTTTCTCACCATAAAATAATCCTCCCAATGCCAGGGTAGTTGATCCGATTCCAACACCTACACTGCAAAGTAATAAATAAACATTTGACTGTATAGAAAGAGCACCTAAAAATATTAATCCGCCAACCATCACTCCCAAATAATTTGTAATTATAGTACGAAGCATATTATAAATTTGATTTAAAGCATTTGGAAGTCCTGATCTGATTATTTGAGACAATTCCATTTTAAATTCTAAATTTCTTTGGAATTTATATGTGCTTTTTTTTGAAAGAAAATGAGCCAATAAGAATAGTACAGTAATTATGGTACTTAATGCAGTTGCCAGTCCCACACCAAAAATATCCATTTTTAATACCATTACAAATACCAAATTTAAAATCAGATTTAATAAAAACAATGATAAACCCGCATAAAGACCTAATGATGGATATCCGTCGATTCTTGAATAATTTATAAAAATATATAGAAACATCAATGGCAAAATTACTAAAAAGAATCCCTTCATCAATGATACTGTTGCATTAAATGATTCACCAGAAGCTCCAAATATTTGCGCAACATTTGATGTAAAGAGCAATAATAGAACGGTTAAAACTACTCCAATAATTGCTGCGACAATGCATACTACTGTGAAATTGTTATTCACTCTTTTTTCATCAGCCATATTATTAGATGCAACAATAGAACCCCCATATGCGAATATATACCCTATTGCCAAATTAGCATAAATGATAGGCAATGTCAAGCCGAATGCTGCAAGACCAACTTTACCAAAAAAGTTACCAATAATTACCCCATTTAGAATAACTACTAAAATAGTGCATACAGCAGCAATTACAGCCCCCAAAATATAATCTTTAAAAAAGGAATTTAATAATTTATTATCGTTACTTAATAAATTCATAATTTTACCAGCATAAAATATTAAACATCATCTTAAATCAATTTAATTTTTTGATTTTGAAATGTTTGAATTTCGATTAATGAATTGTATGCTCCATTTCAATAGGGAAAACTAATTCATATACAGTTCCGTTATCATTTTTCATTGAAGTAATTGTTCCATCCAACTGTTTTGTTAAGCTTTTTATTATTTCACATCCGATGGTGTCTGTAACGTCCTTTGAATCTTTAATCCAAATCCCTATTTCTTCAAATGTTAAAATAGCAGTATCCTTATCCGACATTGTTACTTTTTTAGTTATCTTTTTGTTTTGTGTCGTTTCATCCGGAAATGCGTTTCTTATAGCAATCATTGTTAGCTCATCAATGATTAGGAGTAATGGAGTTACAACTTCAATTGATAAGTTTATATCTTCATCCACATAGGTTTTAAACTCGATTTCCATAGGGGATTGAACTAAATTTCTTGTGCTAATATCCTGATTACTTAAACAATCATCTAAATTAATATTATTAAAATCTGGAGAATTGTATGTTTTTTCATGGAGCAATGCAAGGGAAGTTAAACGTGTTTGCATATGTTCAATAACTAACTCCGGACAATTTCTATAAGCCCGTTTTTCAAGATTTAAAAAACTATTAATAATTTGCAGATTATTCTTCACTCTGTGATGCAATTCCTTAATTAATACTAGTTGTCGTTCATTGGATTCAATCAATTGTTCTTTTTTCTGCATCTCTTCGGTGACGTCTGTTAAAAATCCAAGACTATGCACATTATTATTATATTCAAATCTTTCAATATACACATTAACAATCTTTATATTCTGAGGGTCCCCGTCGACTTTATATGTCAATGTTTCGTCAACCTTAGTTATGTCACCATCAGCTAGCTTTTTAATTTCATTAACAACTTCTTTCTCAACAATATTATTTAAGATTTCACGGGAATGAACATATTCCCCATAATCCTTTTCAATCAAATTATAAAAGCCTTTGGAGAAATTATATAGTTTTTTGTTCAAAGGTTCGATTAACCAAGCTAATTTCATGCTGCTTTTAGAACCATCCAATAAAAAATCAATAGGTTCACTGCTTTCATTATGTCTCTGCGTAAGGACATTAATCCAACCTTGACGAATGAAAACCCCATTATCATCAAAATAAGAATAAACCGTAACTTCAATGAGTTTTAAAATACCTTCCTCATCCACAATCCGAATAACTTCATCAGATTGTGAAGTTTCTTTGTTTGCGACATTTAAAATTTTATCAACTTTATATTTATCCTCTGGAATAGCTAAATCTAAAACAATATTGTGGTGCTCATCAGATTCTTCTTTAGAGCGATTGATGATATTATATATTCCTTGAGACCAAGTATATTTTCCATTTACTTTATAATAACTGCCAGTTTGCGAAAGATTTTCCATTATGCTGTTTTGGTTTTCATCCAAAGTTTTATCAACAATGCCGGGATTACTTGTTGTTCCATCAACATTCTCAACTATTATAAATACGCTTTCCATACAAAATACTATTTTTACAGTATTTTTCTTAATGAATTCATCTTGATCATAATATAGAAACCTTATTTTTTTTGTAGTGTGGTTTGTATAAACTTCAAATAGATAATCGTACAAAATATCAAAAATTAATGGTGAAGTCTTACTTAATAGTCTGCCTTTTGCATCTTCTTGTGAGATATTGCATGTCTCAAGAATATTGCTGCTTAAACTCTGGATAATGAAATCTTTTCCATTTTCATGCGGAATAAATATATGAACATCTTCTGAAATATTATTTATGAATTCCTGAATTGGATTATCTTCAATATCAAATTCCTGGGGTGCCAAATTAAAAAAATCCGTTACAGTAGCATTAAAAATTCGAATTTCATAAACATCTTCCAAATTCAGATATTCCTTTTCAATATTCATCAAATCCCGCCTTCCAATTTCATGATAACTTTTGATAATACCATGCTTTCTTAAACAAAATTATATATGGAATATGTATATATATAATATTTGTTAAAAATAGTACTAATGGTAGCCTCTAGAATTAAAAAATTATTTACCAAAAAATGGTTTGTTCTTCTTTTCACATTTACTGTTGAATTGATATTTAATTATCTTTTTGAAGTTCAACATATAGGTGGCTATTACATATATGCAGATATTGCTCTTGGCCCAATATTTGGTTTAATGTTTGGTCCAATCGGTGCTTTAGGTTTTGCATTAGGAACATTAGCCGGAGAACTACTTGAAGGAATAGGACTACCTGCTCCTTTAATCGATTTTGTAATCACATTCTTTATTTCAGTGCTAACCTATAGATTATGGTATACTACATTCAATAAAGGAAAAAAAGATACTCCTAGATTTAATTCAACTTACAATATTATTAAATTTTTATCAATAACAATACTGATTTCAATCGTGTATTTCTCATTTTTAGTTATCTCTTTTTCACTTTTCCATAATTTAAACTATTCATATTCTATTTCAGATGTGGACTTTAATGTGCCTTACATGTTAAACATTATCACGTTTACGATAATATTTGGATTATTGCTGATTAGTTCTTTTAATATCCTCAAAATACCTTTAAAAACTCCCAAAAAAAGGATTTCAAAAATCAACATTAATCAAAATTATCTTTTAATCATACTTTTAATATGTGTAGGTTATTTCCTATTTAAGGAATTTATCATGAATATTACATCCATAAGGCATTTCTTCATGCTTGTTACAATAATTACTTCAATACTATTATATTTCAATACTTTCGATGTGAAAGTTGAACCAACAAAGGACAATTATTCAATTATTGAGGAAATGATATTGATTTTCTTAGCTATCATAACTTTGACAATAGTATTGAACTTTAACTATTTCAGTACGTTAATTTTATCATATGTTCCTGAAATAGATCCATCATATCAGATTTTAATCATTCTTTCATTCACAAGCGTGTTCATATTATTAGTTTCATTAATCTATATCCGATTCGTTGAAAGAACAATAACTAATCCGCTTTATGACATGATAAATACTGCAGATAATTACTTTAAAACTAAAAATAAAATTGAATCAGTTCATAAATTAAAGAAATACATAACAAATGATGATAGTATTGGATTGTTAGCTAACTCATTTGTAACATTATATGATAAAATTAGAACTAATCTAAATCAACTCCAAATAACAACTTCTGAAAAAGAAAAATTCGAAACAGAGTTTGATGTGGCAAGCCGTATACAATCAAATATGCTGCCAAAAAATTTCGATGAATTGGCAAAAAATGAATCATTCGAAATCTATGCAAATATGAAACCTGCAAGAGAAGTTGGAGGAGACTTTTATGATTATTTCAAAATCGATGAAGACAATGTATATTTTGTCATCGGAGATGTAAGCGGTAAAGGAATTCCATCAACATTATTCATGGTTAAAACAATGTATTTAATTGAAAACCATGCAAAATTCAATGAGGATTTATCACAAGCGATTGAAAAAGTAAATAATTTAGCTTATGAAAGAAATGACGAAGAATTATTTGTAACAATCTGGCTTGGAAAATTAAACTTAAAAACTGGAAAATTATCCTATGTTAATGCTGGGCACAATCAACCATTGATTAAACATGATTCCAATAATTTTGAATACTTGAAAACCCATCCAAATTTAGTCATAGGTGGAATGGAAGGAATCCAGTATAACGAACATGAAATTAATTTAAATGCTGGAGATATGATATTTTTATATACTGATGGAGTTACAGAAGCGAATGATAATTATAAGGAATTTTATGGTAAAAATCGTTTAAAAGAAACAATCAATGAAAATAAAAATAAAAAATTAAACGATATAATAAACGAAATTACCAAAGACATTGATAAATTTTGCAATAACAGCGAACAATATGACGATATAACAATGCTAATTATCAAGTATAACGGGTGGGTAGAAAATGAATGCTAAAGAACTTTTCAAATCACCAAAATTTATCGTATTAATATCCATGGCGATAAATATAATACTTATCCTAATCGGAGATATCTGGTTTGATAATAATTATATTCATTTAGAATTATCCGCTTTACTTATATTGAGTTTATTATTAGGCCCCTATGCAATATTAGGATTCAGCATAGTTGAACTTCTATACTGGATTTTAGTCTTGGGCATGAATGATGTAACAGTTATCATACTAAGTTTATCATCCATATTTGTATTAGGGATAATGCCTTGGAAATTATGGTACATGACAAAATCTAAAAGAGGTTTTGAAATACCTAATATGAACAGTTTTTACAGCTTTGCTAAAATAATTATTATTGTATTATTCATGATTTTGCAAGCATACATATTCTCTAATCAAATATTCAATGAAACTTTCGGATTAAACCTTGAAACTTTTTACATGATTTTTATATTAGGATTAATCCTGCTACTATTGGGTATGGGAGTATTTGGAATACTAAATATTGCAGTATATACTCCAAAACAAATTAAAAAAGTTATGCCAGATCGATTATATGATTTAGCATTGGTAATTGCAATAATTCTTTCCATAGCCACATTGAATAATCCAAATAATCTTTGTTTATTTTTAATTTTAATATTGTACGCAATATTTTTAATTAAACCACTTAACAAAGATGTTTTTAAAATAAACAATATTCAGAAACTTACAATATTCTATAAGGCATTTATTTCAATATTCATTATTTTAATAATAATCCCTACATTCCTGTTATTATCATTAACAGGACTTGGAATTTACGAACATGGAAATACATCTGAATTTTTAAATTATTTGGTTCTTTTATCAGGGTTCTTCTTGGCAATTCTAATACCTTTAGTTATTTACATGTACTTTTTGGAAAAACAAGTTATAAACCCAATCAATCAATTATCTGCATATCTATTTGAAGAGATAAATGATGATGATGTTGATTTAGATAATCTAGTTAATAATTTAAATTCCATTACCGTAAATAATGAAATAAAATCATTATCCGAATCCATGCTCAATATGGAAAAAGAATTTGTGGATTACCGTGAAAATTTGTTGGATGTAACTAAAGAAAAAGAAAGATATGAAACAGAACTCAAATTAGCTCATGAAATCCAATATGCAATGAATCCAACCGATTTCGAAAAATTCAATGAAAATAATAATCTGAGTCTTTGGGGATTCATGAAATCTGCACATGCTGTTGGTGGAGACTTTTATGATTATTTCAAAATCGACGAAGAAAATATAGGATTTGTAATAGGTGACGTTAGTGGAAAAGGAGTGCCAACTACATTAATCCTAGTAAAAACTATGACCTTAATCAGGGATTATGCTACATATTATTCAGATTTATCCGATGTATTATACGAAGTTAATAACGAACTTTGTAAAGACAATGTGAAAGAATTGTTTGTTGGTTGTTTACTTGGAAAACTTAATATAAAAACAGGAGAATTATGTTATGTTAATGCAGGACATAGAAAACCATTAATTAGACAAAATGATGGTGATTTTGAATATTTAAATGAAAAACCAGGATTGCTTTTAGCCGGAATGGAAAATATAGATTATAAAAAGCATACCATTCATTTAAAACCTAATGATACATTATTTTTATATACAGATGGAGTAACCTATGCAAACGATGGGAATAATAGACATTATGGAGAAAGAAATCTGCAGAAAATATTAAATCAAAATAAGGATAATGAATTAAACATTATCATAAAATCCATTGAAGATGATATCAACAAGTTCTGTAACAATAAAGAATTATCTGATGATATAGCAATGCTTATCATTAAAATGAAAGAATAAAATAATCCTAAGGATCCATTCTATGCCAAAAAGATATATAACTTATCTTTTTTCAAACAACAATCAACATACCATATAATAAATAACCAAATTTTATAAACTCAAAATTATAAATATTATTAAAAATATAGCTATCTTAAAACAAAATTAAAAGTTTAAATGAACTTAATTAATAATTATTTTTTTGATTTAATATGAAAGTATTCTACAATAGCATTAAAGATGCAGTAAGATATGGTCTAGCCGATAAGCTTGCAATCTTAGTAATTGGAGGGATAATGTTTTTAACTGCATTGGACCATAGGTTTTTTGATATACCATTCCATTATTCCAGCATATTAATGTTAATCGTTGTGGGTTATGGTTCGTTCATCTCATGGTATGCGATTAATGGCCAGGACAAACATCCGAGGCTCAATAACATTAAAAAAATGGCATGGGAAGGATTTAAAAAGTCTTGTATTATAGTGGCCTATTCCATATTTCTAACATACATAGGACATTATGGAAAAGAATTCCTATCAAGTGGAAATTATTTGTTTGGCATAATCTTAACTGTCCTTTTCCTTCTAATCTATTTAATGCTGATTGGAGGATTATTCAATAGATATCTAAACAATGGAAAGTTTTTAAAAGCATTCGACCTCGTGGAAATTATTAAATTATTGTTAAGTTTCGACACTAGAAACTTTATTAGGGTTTTAATTGCAGTTGTCATTTCACAAACATTTACAGTTTCCGTTTTTATTAAAATTATCCCCGAAATACCAAGTCTGGAGTTGTTACTTACATTCGCATTCTTCTTTTTAGCACCATTCCTGTACATGGCAAACAAAAGGTTAGTCGGGCTTCAAGTCAGAAACTTATTACACTAGCCATCATTTGACTTCTTTAATTTCAAGTTCAACAATTATTATTTTTAGATACTCATCAAATACATTTTTAACATTATTGTGCAAGAATTCTCCGGCTTCTTTAAAGCAGGAGAGGTTCAACAATTTTAGATGTTAAAGAGGTATATATCGGAGATAATGTTATGATTGGTCCGAACACATTAATTACAACAGTTGGCCATCCTTTAACACCTAAAGGTCGCCGTGACCATTTAGCGCAGGCAACTGAAATCAGAATCGGCAATGACGTTTGGTTAGGAGGGAACGTGACAGTTCTTCCTGGAGTTACAATCGGAAATAATGTTGTTGTAGGGGCTGGCGCTGTAGTGACAAAAGACATTCCGGACAATTCACTGGTCTTGGGCGTTCCGGCACGTGTCGTGCGTGAACTGGAAAATGACATTGAGTAGGAGATGAGACAAAACTCAAAACAGAACCCCACATGGACTTTTACTAAAAAGAAGGTTTTGACATCACAAGATCAAGTCCAACATACACAAAATTAATAAAAATCTCATCTCCAATAGCTATTTTTTGCATAAGAAGTATATATACTTTTAAAAGCCATAATGCAATATTTATTTTAGTTTAAAATATTTTAAAGAGATTTCAATCTTTATTTTGGATTAAAAAAAGAAAATTTGAGAAGTAATTATCTAATTACTTCCACAATCATGTCCAAGTTTTCTGATTGTAAGATATCCACTTTCTTACCGGATGCTCCTACAATCTCCTTTTTGATATTCAGCATGCTTTCAGGAACTACAATCTCGCCAATTGTCAACTCATGATTTTCCTCTAAGACAGAACCTATTTCATCAATGTCTGTTGATTTTAAATATCCGATGATTTTACCCGCATCTCCCTTGAATTTAGGTCCGATTTGGGACATGTCCGGTTCGACTTCAATGATTTTTTCGTGAACTTCAGGTTTTCCGGAACTGATGGCCAAGTCGTTGATTTTTAAAGTTCCTTTAATGTCATCATTGAATTGTTTGAATATTTCAACTAAAGAATCATCAGATGTATATACATTTACTTCTGCAAGTTCTGCATTTAATGGGATTTTGGAAGCTGATTTGAATCTTCTTACCTCATCAATCAACTCGACAGTAGTTTCCCCTTTAGTTTCCACATCTTCACTGATTAATTCTTCATGCACTTCAGGCCATAAAGTTGTATGAATTGATTCATCGTCAAAGTATTGGTAAACTTCTTCAGTGAAGAACGGTGCGATAGGAGCCAATAACTTTAAGGATGTCTCCACTACTGTTTTTAATGTGTATTTTGCAGCGCGTCTTGATTCGTCTGAAACATCTGTGTATAATCTGTATTTTACAGCTTCAATGTATTCATCACAAAAATCATGCCAGAAGAACCTTTCGATTGATGTGATTGTTTCTGCAAAGTTATATTCTGCAAATGCTTGATCGACAGTGACGTTGAGATTGTTTAATTTAGATAGAATCCACATGTCAATTGGTCCCAAATTATCTTTTACATCATCATATGTAACTTCCTCATCAAAGATTTGCATGCTAATAAATCTGAATGCATTCCAGAATTTTCTGAGGAACCTGAATCCATGTTTGATATCCTTCCAGTCAAATATCACATCTGAGCCAGGAACACTGTTAGCGGCCCAAGTCCTTAGAGGGTCAGCACCATACTTTTCAATGACCTCTTCGGGTCCAACTACAAACTCAGGTCTGGATTTGCTCATTTTGTTTCCATCTTCGCCGAACACCATACCGTTGATTACAATATCATCGAATGGTTTTTGACCTGTTAAGGCTAAACATCGAAGGGTTGTATAAAATGCCCATGTACGGATAATATCGTGCCCTTGTGGACGGATATTTGATGGGAAATGATTAACATAATCTTCATCAGGCCATCCTGCAATGGATAAAGGTGAGATTGATGAATCCATCCAAGTGTCCAATACATCCACTTCAGGTATGAACTCCTCACATCCGCATTCACATGCATGCTTTGGTTTATCTACAGTCGGATCGATTGGTAAATCTTCTACATCAGGTATAATAACCTTTCCACAGTCTTTACAGTACCATACTGGAATTGGGGTTGCAAATATTCTTTGCCTTGAGATGCACCAGTCCCATTCCATGGAATCCGCCCAGTTTTCCATACGGGATTTCATGTGTTCAGGCACCCATTTCATCTCATCTGCAGCGACCTTGGTCTTTTCAATCAAGTCTCTTACCGCTACAAACCATTGTTCTTTAAGAAGAATTTCAACAGGAGTTTTACATCTCCAGCATTGTCCAACATTCTGGTCAACCTGTTCCTGTTTTAATAGGTAACCTTCCGCATCCAGATCTTCGATTGTCTGTTTTTTACAGCTTTGCAAGTCCATTCCTTCATATCTTCCGGCAGCGGCAGTCAATGTACCTGCATCATCAATGACATCAATGACTTCAAGGTCATATTTTTGAACCCAGCTTACGTCAGTTTTATCCCCAAAGGTACAAATCATTACTGCTCCTGTACCGAATTCAGGGTCTACCTCTTCATCTGCAATGATTTTTACCTTTTGATGTGATAAAGGCACTTCCACATATTTGCCTAAAAGATGTGCGTATCTTTCATCATCAGGGTGAATTACAACTGCCACACATGCGGACATCAATTCCGGACGGGTGGTTGCAATCAAAATACCTTCATCTTTAGGGTCAGCCTGTTTTCCTGATTCCTGTGAAGACACAATATCTTCATATGAATCTTCAACAGCCGGCGGGAAATTAACATAGTTTAAGAATGTAATATTGTCTGAGTATTCAACCTCTGCAAAAGCGATAGCTGTCTGACAGCGAGGACACCAGTTTACAGGGTGTTTTCCCTGATAGATCAATCCATCCTCATACATTTTCAAAAATGAATATTGGGTTCTTCTCATGTACTCCGGATTCATTGTTACAAACTCGCGAGTCCAATCCTGTGAATAACCCATTGCCTTCATATCTGCCTTCATGCTTGCAATGTTTTTAGTTGTTAAATCAATACAGTATTGCCTGAATTGCGCCCTTGAAACATCATTTTTTTTAATGTTGTGAGTTTCTTCAACTTTAACTTCAGTTGGAAGACCATGGCAGTCCCATCCCTGTGGGAATAAGACATCAAATCCTTTTTGTCTTCTGTATCTTGCATTCATATCAATGTAAACCCAATTCAAGACGTGACCTAAGTGAATTGCGCCTGTTGGGTATGGTGGGGGAGTGTCAATAACATATCTAGGACGGGAACCATCCCCAATATATTTGTAGACGTTTTCATCTTCCCATTTCTGCTCCCATTCTTTTTCTTTCTTAAAATCATAGTCTTTAGGAATTTCTTTTTTTGACATATATTTTCTCCTAAAATAATTAAGTAAAAATAATATTATTAATTTATGTCCGTTATTATTTAAAAAAGTAATTATAAAACATGAAAAAATATCTATAATAGATAAGTATATTATATTAAACAAATAGAATAATAACATTATCAATCTATAAAAGGACTGTGTAAATATGGAATTATTATGGTTTTATATTGCTGTTGTATTAGCTATAAGCGATGTACTGCACACACAATTAATGTGGAAGATATTAAATAATTTCTACATTATTTTAGGTGGCATAATCCAGCAAACTACAAAGACTACCTGGCAAACATGGCTTGCACATGAAACAATGGAAGCAGGATTTCATTTTATAGTTTTGTCAATAGTCTTCTTAAATCCGATAATAGGAATTCTAGCAGCCCTAATTCATTTTGCAATTGATGTGACCCATACTATATTAATACGAGATATGGGCGAATTAGAACATAGAGCTCTGCACTTCGTTATTGAGTCTCTATTTTTCATGTTAATATATGGATTATAAAAATAAGGAATGGAGTTATTAAATGCCAGTAATAACATTTAAATATCAGGATTTAAAAGATTTAGGAATAGATATGGAAAAAGATGAGCTAATAGACACCTTGCCAATGATGTCTAGTGATATTGAAGACTTTGACGATGAGGAAATCAAAGTGGAATTCTTCCCAAACAGACCCGACAACTTATCTGTTGAAGGAGTAGCTAGATCTTTTAAAGGATTCATCGGCCATGAAATTGGTTTTCCAGACTATAAAGTTGAAGAATCTGGAGAATATGTTGAAGTAGATGCTGATGTTGCCAAAATAAGACCCTACATAGGATTTGCAAAAATTGATAATGTGGATTTTACTGGAGATAAACTCAAATATGTAATGGATTTCCAAGAAAACCTTCACTGGGTTATTGGAAGAGACAGAAAAAAGGTGGCCATCGGTATTCACAATGCAGACGTTGTGGAAGGACCATTTAAATATATTGCAACTCCAAAAGATGCCAATGC
This sequence comes from Methanobrevibacter sp., assembly GCF_017409525.1. Lineage (NCBI taxonomy): Archaea > Methanobacteriati > Methanobacteriota > Methanobacteria > Methanobacteriales > Methanobacteriaceae > Methanobrevibacter > Methanobrevibacter sp. The sequence continues at coordinate 76,394 of NZ_JAFQSO010000013.1, forward strand.
GTTTGTTCCTTTAGAAAAAGACTTTGAAATGACTCCTGATGAAATCCTAACCAAGCATGACAAGGGAGTTGACTATGCTCATTTAATTCAGGATTTCGACAAGTATCCATTGATTTTAGACAAAGACGATAATGTCTTATCCATGCCGCCGATCATCAACGGTGAGCTGACAAAACTTAAAGAGGACACCAAAAACATTATTGTTGATGTTACCGGAACTGACGAGAGAGCAGTAAATCAGGCATTGAATATAATCTGCTGTTCATTTGCCGAAGTGGGAGGACAAATAAAAAGCATGGAAGTCAGATATGTTGACAAAAACATAAAAACCCCTGATTTGACCCCTCAGGAACAACTTGTACATGTAAATACTGCAAATGAATTGATTGGAGGAACCAGCCTTACTGCAGAAGACATTAAGGAATTGCTCCTAAAAGCACGTTTCGATGCCGAAATCATTAGCGATAATGAAGTAAACGCAATCATACCTGCCTACAGAGTGGACATATTGCATGAGGTCGATGTTGTTGAAAACATCGCAGTCCAATATCACATCAACAGTGTTGAAGCCAAATTGCCAGACATCAACACCGTTGCTTATGAGAATAACTGGTTTAAAGCGGAAAGCACAATCCGTGAAGTAATGATTGGTTTAGGTTTTCAGGAAGTAATGAGCCTGATGCTTACAAATGAAGAAGCACATTACGAAAAAATGAACCAGACAGAAGAAAACCATGTTCAGGTTGCAAGACCGATAACAATTGACAGGACCATGATTAGAACCAGCTTGATTAACAGCTTAATGGAATTTTTAGAAGACAACAAACATGAAGATCTGCCGCAAAAAATCTTCGAGATTGGTGATGTTTTGTATTTGGATGATTCTAAAGAAAACAAAGTGAAAACATCCAAAAAACTAGCTGCATTAATCTGCCACTCCACAGCTAATTTCACTGAAATAAAATCTGTCATGACAAGCGTTTTAACCAACTTAGGTTATTCAATGGAAATAACTGACAGTTCAAATAAGACCTTTATTGAAGGAAGGGTTGCTGACGTTACCGGCATGGCTCAAAAAGGCATGATTAAAGGATTCTTCGGTGAAGTGTCACCAGAAGTAATTACCAATTTCACTTTAGAGTATCCTGTAATCGCATTTGAAATAGAATTCATTAACAAATGAATTCACTAATTCTTTTTTTAATACCACAATTTTCTCATTTGAGTTTCAATATCCGAGAAATTATTTGATGCCGGAGAAGCATCATAATTATTTAAAACAACTATCAGAATTAATAGAATTATTATGATAGCTATTAAAATTATTGTCCATTTCTTCAATTATTCACCAACCATTGTCAAAGTTACAGTTCTTTTGTGTCTTGGTCCATCTAATTCGATGAAAAAAACTGATTGCCATGTGCCCAAATCCAATTTGTTGTTTTTTATTGGCAAGCACTCGCTTGATGAAAGTAAAAAAGACTTTAAATGTGAACGGGCATTGTTGTCAATCCTGTCATGCTGATAGCTGAACTTGTCCAAAACCAGATTATCCATCATGAACTCCAAATCATTCAATAATCCTTTTTCATTCTCGTTTACAACAATTGCTGATGTGGAATGTTTTGAAAAAATGGAGATGATTCCCTCATCGATATCAATCAAATCGTTGATTTGTGATGTGATGTCAATGATTTCAAAGTTTTTTGAAGTGTTGATTTTTATAGAATTAGTTTTAACTGTCATCAATAATACTTTGATTTTAAAATATATATAAATAAAAAAAGAAAGGAAAATTTTATTCGAATTTATTTTTACGCCTGTATCCATATATGATACAGCCCAATAATGCAAGAATACTTAAAATAACAACACCTGAAGTATTGTCTACTTCTTTGGATATTGGAGTTTCAGGGACCACTTCATAAGATTTGGATCCTTCGCCAGAACCTTCACTTGAAGAGCCTGCATTAACGTCACCTCGTGACATTGCATTGTTCCCGCTATCAGATGAATCTGAGGAAATTACATCAGAACTATTGGTTCCGTATTTGCCTGAGTTTTCACCATTGGAAATATGTGAACTTGATGATGTTCCATTTACAACATTTCCATGTCCATTGCCAGAACCCCCAACATCATCCCCGTTTGTATTTTGCTCTTGAGAGTGTTGGCTAGATGAACCCTCTCCCTGTGAGTTCTGATTTTCAGATGCCTGACTTGGCTTTACATATTTTTCAGAACCGGAAGATACAGTTCTTTCTATTACATTCTGGATTCTGTCCCCAACAGTTATTTTAACATTTTGTTCAGTGTTTGGTTCAATGTCCTCTGATTGGATTCTTGCAATGCCGTCTTCATCCATTCTTGCAGTATACTTATTTCCATTTACCTCAACATCCCCCAAATCAAATGCTGGTGCATCGGTAATGGGATTTCCGTTTTCATCCTGTAGCTGAATTCCAATTCCGTTTTGAATTGTAATTGCATCAAGCTTCAGGATTTTTGCAAATAGCATCGGGCAAACAAATGTATCTTCATTATCGGTTGAATCGAACCAGTTCTGGTCTAATGAAAATACTTCATTTGCTGGATTGTTTTTAGCTTGAAACTGTTCATTATGAACCAATGCATTATCCTTTACAAGTAATTTTGTTTTGCCTTTAGACCTAAATTGGTCTCCAAACAATAATCCATTACCTGATTCATCAGGCCCTAACTCACAATTAGGGTCACGACGGTTATGGGATAATGTATTTGCAATCATAACATCATTGGTTGATTCTGCATTTACAAAAATACCGTTTGTATTATTGTGGATTGTATTATGCTTAATTGAATTTCCAGATGAAATGCCATACATGGAAATTCCATTAAAACCATTGTGATGGATTTCGTTTCTTAAAATGCTGCAATTATAAAGATTGAAAGTTTCAATACCTGATCGTCCATTTCTCCAAATGGTATTTTTTGAAATTTCACTTTCCTTGACATTCTGGAGTTGAACACCATTTTCACTGGCTTGTGAAATTTTATTATTACTTAGATTGATTTTCTGTGAGTTTTTAACTAAAACAGAGTTAATTCCTCCAGTAATAACATTGTTTTTAACTGTAACATCTGTTGTTCCATCAACAATTATTGCATTATCGCTGTTTTGTGCTTTTATAGTAATTCCTGATAGAATACTACCAGCACTATTAGACGTAAAGTAAAATCCGAAGGTTTTGCTTATTCCTAAGCTCTTAGCTTTCTCAGTTACTTGATCATATACATTAACAACACTTTTTTGTTCAGATATGATGTTTAACTTTTTATCAACCACCAATGAGATGTTATTATACTCTTCGCTAGTGAACTTGAACGTATCCCCATCATTAGCATTATCAAACATGCTTTGAATGTTCTCATTCGATAAGTCAGAGGTCACCTCATATTCATTATTCGATTGAGAATCATCAACTTGAGATGCATCGCTAGCATAAGCAGTTGAAATAAGGAATAAACTAATTATAAATATCAAAAAAAGATTAACAACCTTTTTATTCATTTAATCCCCCTACGAAATCTACCTATAACCAATACGATTAAATTAAATTTTACGATTTTTACTTAGCAAATTTTAATGAAAATTGAATTCACATCAATAAAAATTTTTGGCTTAAACTTTTGATTTTTATTAAAATATTATGTCCATATTACAAAATTTCATATTGATTATTATAATAATTTTAACAAAAAATATTATATAAACTTTATTGTAAAAGAAGTCTAAAAATCCTTTAAAATCATTAAAACATATATTAACATTGTTATATTTTAATTTATACTTTCAATTTAAATAATATAAAATATACAATATAATATGGGTTACTTATCGACTAATTAATAAGTAACTTATACTGTAATTTAAATTTAAATTGAGGTTAAACATGAATAATAAGAGGTTAATATTGTCATTATTATTAGTCTTTGTTGTTTTATTGAGCTCAAGCGTAGTATTTGCTGAAGATACTGCAAATGCAGACGATGTGCAACAAGTTAATAATATCGACACTATAGGAAAAACCGTTGTTCAGGATGAGCAACTATCTTCACAACATACCGTTAAATCTGGATCAACAGGTGCAGACATCCAGGCTACACTTAACAGTATGAAGGACGGAGACGTTTTAAATCTTGAAAATGGAACTTATACTGACGTATGTATCTATGTTAACAAAAGCATCACTATCAACGGTAATGGTGCAACATTAATTGGATTTGACAATCCTTCAAAAGATACTACACCTAGTATAATCACAAACACTACAGCAGACGGAGGATATGCAATAGGCAATTTAGCAACATTATATGTCGTTAAAGCAAATAATGTAACCTTAACCGGTTTAAACATTGTTGCTGGAGCAAACAGTAGTTCCAGTACAGCAGGACCTGCATATTCCAATGCACTCGTTTATGTAGAATCATCAAATAATTTAGTTTTAAAAGACAACATTCTTGACGGGTCATCCTGGGGTCTTTACCTAAGATTCTCACATGACGCTCAAATTGTTGATAACATAGTTAAAAATCAAGCAGTTACTGGAATCTTAAGTTTCGGATCTGCCAGAGGACAAATTGAAAGAAACAAAGTCATAAATGCTATTAACCATGGTATTGACGTAAGACACGGAACCGGACCTAACGTGCAAGTTATCAACAACACTGTAATCGGTTCCAAAGAAGGTATTTACTTAATGCACTCTCAAGGACACACCGCAAATTACAACACTTTGATTAACTGTACAATCAGTTCCATAAGCTGTTACGGTTCTTCAAACATCAAATTATACAACAATACCATGCAAAAATCAAGAATCGGTATTTTACTCGGTGGAGGATACAGCAACATTGATGTAGGTCCAAACACCTACCAATTAAACAACTTGCCATACCCACCAACATTCGTATACTACATCGCTGAAGGCAAATCTGACTTCCAAAGTGCCACTAACATAATGGGAACCCACAGCGACATTGCTGACTGTCCTGTTTATGTTGAATACAAAGAAATCCCAACCCCTGCAGCCATTAACATTGATTACAGTATCATCTTAAATGCTACTGGAAAGATATTCAATGTTCCTGCAGATGCTACTGGTGCAGACATCCAAGCTATTATTGATGGCATGGCTGATGGAGATACCTTAAACTTCGCTGAAAATGCAGTATACAAAGACATTTCAATCTACACTGACAAAAACATTAAAATATTCGGTAACAATGCAACCTTAATCGGATACGACAATGTTAACATAGCTAATGTCCCTTCAAAAGTAACTGCATTAACCAACGAAAGCGGATACGCTATTTCTGACCGTGCCGTATTATATGTATTGAATAATACTGATGCTGTTGTAGCTGGATTGAATATTGTTGCACAATACCCTGGATACGAACCACTCGCTACTGTTGCACCTACAAACATAAACTACAAAACTGCGGGAATCCGTACACAAAACAGTAAAAAAATAACAATCACAGATTGTACTGTTGACGGTGCTTCATGGGGTATTTACATGGAATACTCCGCAAATGCGGTCGTAACCAACAATAAAATATCTAACCAATACACTACAGGTATCCTAAACTTCGGTACTGGAAACAGTATTCTTGCAAACAACACAATTAAAAATGCTGTAAACCACGGTATTGACGTAAGACACGGAACCGGACCTAATGTAACCGTATTCAACAACACAATCAGCGGTTCCAAAGAAGGAATCTACTTAATGCATTCCAAAGGCCACACAGTATATGGAAACACCATTACTGATGCTAAAATCAGTGCTATTACCTGTTATGGATCTGGAAATGAAAAAATATTCAACAACAGCCTTGCAGGAAGCAGAATCGGCATCTTACTCGGCGGAGGATACTACAATGTGACCATTGGTGAAAATACATACAGTTTAGACAGCTTACCATTCCCACCTACATTCGTTACCTACCTTGCTAAAGTTGAAACAAAATATGATTCAACTGCAAAAGCAATAGGCGTTTACAGTGATAAAAATGCTGTTGAAATGGAAGCATCCAACATTGCTCAAATCAATGGCACATTTGACTTTACTGTAACATTAACTGATGCAAGAGGACCAACAACAAACCAAATCATTGTTGTTTCACTAAATAATGAAACTTACACAGCTAACACCAACAGCGAAGGTATTGCAACAATTCCTATGACCTTAGCTGAAGGAAGCTATGTTGCTGAAGTCAATTACAGTGGAACTGACAATTACAAACCGGCAACTACAACTGCAACCATTAACATTGCAACTAACATCAAAACTCCAGCAAACAACACTGCTGAAGGCATTCAAGCTGCTGTTGATGATGCAGTTGCAGGAGATATTGTTGATTTAAGCATTTATGAAAGTTACGATATCGCAAGCACTACTATTAATGTAAATGGTAAAGACAATATTACCATCAGAGGAAACGGTAAAACCACTTTAACAGGTACTGGTAATGGAAACGGATTCATATATGTTGAAAACAGCAAAGCCGTTACTATTGAAGGAATTAGATTCATTGACAACAACCCTAAAAACAACCTTACTTACAATGGTACTGTTGCTGGTTGGGGTGTACAGTTCAATGGTCAGGATGCTGCCGGCGGCGTAGTCGACAACTGTTACTTCAAAGACTTCAACCAAGCTGTAGTTGTCAAATCATGTAACAACATCACTGTTAAAAACAGCGAGTTCTACGGCGGTTACGCAACAAAACTCGTAAACGACCCAACTGTTAACAAAGAACAAGGTTCCAAAGTCATTTCCGTTGGAGGATCATTCTACACCACAATTGAAAACAATGTATTTGACGGAGTAATGTTGGATGCAATTTCCATCGCACAAGCTAGTGGTGACGCAAAAATCATTGGAAACACATTCAAAAACAATGTATATTCCATTTTCTTCGGAGGAGCATCAACCGAGGGTACCTACATTACTGGCAACACATTCATTAACTGTGGTAGTTTCCAAGAAGGAGACATTTACTGGGACGAATTCCCTGTAATCAGTATTCAAAAAGCAGCTAGTGGAGTTTACATTGACAACAACACTTTCGAAGTAATTAACAACAACTGGTTAATCGCTGCTGAACAGGGTAATGCAGCTCACGGATACCCAAGTACCCTTGGAGACATCAACGTGACCAACAACAAAGTCGTTAAATATGATGAAAGTGTAAATGCACGTACTGTAACTTTATTGCACATTCTATGCAGAAACGGAGAATTAAACCCATATGCAGAAATTGCCGTAACCGGCAACACCTATGTTGCTGGAGTAAGACCTTTAATTGTATGGAGTAATGACTGGGGAAGTGAAGACAAATCACCATCCGACATAGTAATTCCTGCAGCTGACCCTGTGCAAACCCAAATAGCTATTACTGACGTAGCACAAAACGGAACTGTTACAGCAGTCTTAAAAGACATCAACGGTAAAGGTTTAGCATCCGAAGACGTATCTTACACCATTAATGGTGCAAATGCAACAACTGTTAAAACCGATAAAAACGGTGCTATTGCAGTTGTCGGTAATGCAAATGATGAAATCGCCATTAACTTTGCAGCATCAGCTAAATTCGCTGCAAGCAGCGCTACAGTCACATTACCAAACACCACTGTTACTAAAACAGAATATGTAAACGTAACAGTTTACGTAGAAGTAACACGTAACGATACATCAATCATTACAAATGATGTAACTGTTAATGCTCTTGATAAAGGCGAAGTAAAATTAACTTTAGTTAACCTTGCTACTAATGCACCTATTGCAGATGCACCAGTAACCTTCTACATTGGTGAAAATAGTGGAGTATTATATACTGATGAAAATGGTACTGCTTCATATTCATTTATTCCTGAGGCAGCAGGTACTTACAACCTTAATTTAGTTTACTTAGGCGATAATGCAACTAAAGCTAGTACTGCCACTTCCATAATTAAAGTTAACAAGTTAGCAACTACTTTGACTCATCCTAATTACAACTACAAAGTCAAAGGTACTAAAAAAGTATACATTACTTTAAAAGCTAACAATAAAGTGGTTAAAGGTAAAAAAATAACTTTAACAATAAGTGGTAAAACCTACACTGCAACTACTTCCTCAAGTGGTAAAGCTGTATTTACTGTAAAATTAACTAAAAAAGGTACTTACTCATACACTGCTAAATTCGCTGGTGACAAAACATATAAAGCAAAAACAGTAACTGGTAAAGTAATTGTTAAATAAAGAGATTTAAAAAATCTCTTTTTATTTTCTTTTTTTAAATCAAAATAATCTTAGAAAAAAAGTAGAAGAAATTAATATGAATTTCTCTTATTATATGCAATATATATTATGAATACTCCAACCAAAATCAAGACTATTTGTGGAAATATTGCAAAAAGTATTGCTGGAATAACACCTAATTCCGCTAAAAGCCATAAAACACCATAAATTACAATTAAAACTCCAAATAAAATTGCAATCTTATAAGCTAGCTCTCTAAAATCTGGAAACATCAAATTTGGAATTGGCATATTATCACCTATAATTCTTTAGTCCCTTCTTCAGTTCCAACAATGACCTTATCAACCATCTGTGAGAAAATTCCGTTTTCGACTACCCCCGGAATGGAATTTAAATCAATTTCCAAATGTGACGGGGAATCGATTTTATCAAACTTGGCATCAATTACAAAGTTGCCATTGTCAGTTATTACCGGACCGTCCTTTCTTTGGGCCATTCTTATCTCACATTTTGCACCCATGTCCTCAAGAGCTTGTATGACCATTCTAGATGCATCAGGAAGCACTTCAACAGGAACTGGGAAATTACCTAATTCATTTACACATTTTGACTCATCAACTATGACAATGAATTCCTCAGCAGCATAATCCACAATCTTTTCCTTTGTATGGGCCGCTCCGCCACCTTTGATTAAGTTAAATTCCTGATCCACTTCATCAGCGCCATCCACAGACAAGTCAATGTCATGCTCTTCCAAAGTAGTAATTGGAATATTCCATTTTTTAGCTATTAACAATGACTGAAATGATGTCGGTATTCCTTTTACGTTAATTCCTTCATCACGAATTCTCATGCCTACCTTTTCTATGAAGAAATGGGTTGTTGAACCTGTACCCAGTCCCAAAACCATTCCATCTTCCACATACTCGGCAGCTTTGTAACCTGCATTTTTTTTACTAGAATTATTGCTGCTAGCATCTTTCATTTATATCACAAACCCCAAAGTAAGTTTATTAAGTTTATAACCTTTCTTGCATTCATCCCTATGTTTTCCAATGTTTTTCAATACAATGCATTTGTCATTTTCCTGTAAACCTTCCGGGAAACATAAATCATGGAACTCGCAAGTTTCATCGCAATCCGGAGCATTGAATGTGAATGTTGAGCCTTCAAATATGTTTTTTGAAGTGGTCAGCAAATCAATTTGGGCCCTGTCAACTTCAACAGGAACGACAGCTTCTCCCGCATGAATCGGACACTTTTGCTCATTATCCTTGACTTCATTAATCACATATTTTCTATTTTTCTCTAAATTCCCGACACAGGATGATTTAAATCTGCAGTCTTCACATGCTTCAGCAGGACCTAAAAAAACAAATTCCTGACCTTCCTTTGCCAAATCTTTACCAATTAATGTAATCATCTAAATCACCTCTGTTTTATGTGCTAACTCATAGGCCGCATCTCGACAAATTCCATTATCTCCTAAAATTGTGTATCTTTCAGGCCTGATTTCATGAGCCATCATCAGCGCTTCAATAACATCATCTTCAGCCACTCCAATTTCAGCTGCAGTGGTTGGAGCCTGTACTGCTTTTAGGGCATCCCTAATAGCTTTCCAGTCCCCTCCATGAAGATACATCATCATTATTGTTCCAATACCGCATTGCTCCCCATGTAGTGCTGGTTTTTCTAAAATTTTATCCAATGCATGTGAGAACAGGTGTTCGGAACCGCTGGCAGGCCTTGATGAACCTGCAATGCTTATGGCCATTCCCCCACTGAATAGCGATTTCATAACTATGCGGGCGCTAGGCTCAAGGTTAGGTTTGATATTCGCTATATTATCAGTAATCAAATGAGCAGACATTATGGACAATGCTGCTGCCGATTCGCTGAATGATTCATTTTTTAATCTGTGCGCTAACTCCCAATCCTTGATTGCTGTGAAGTTAGCTATCAAATCAGCACAACCCGCAGCCAATAGCCTAAATGGAGATTGTGCAAGGATTTCAGAATCGGCAATGACTGCAATCGGTGAGTGTGCAGTGGCAGATATGGAAGTATTAGGATTCTTAATTGATGCCATAGGAGATACAATTCCATCATGTGAAGCGGTTGTTGGCATAGACACAAAATATACGCCCTGATTAAATGAAGATAATTTAGCTACATCAATAACTTTCCCTCCGCCAATACCTAAAACAGTAGTGTCCGGCGTAATTAATTCTTCAACCTCAGATATTGATTCTTCAGATGCTTTGTCAACTTTAATTACATCATAGTCAATATCATTGCTTTCCAAACTTTCAATTGCAGGAACTGCACCTACATCATATGTATGTGAACCTGTAACAATTAAAATCTTTTTATCTAAATGCAGAGATTTACAAATTTCACCGGTGTCCTTGATAATACCCGGATCGATGTAAACTTCACGAGGCATTTGTATTTTCCTATTACTCATAATATCTCCTAAATTAAATTATACATTAATATATATGTATAAAATAATTATAAATAACTTTCTTTGAATATATTTAATACTTATTAAAAACAGATATTTTAACATTATAAAATTAATTAGGTGATATGGTGGAAAATTTTGATGAATGGTTTCATGATATTTTAGAAAATGCGAATATTACTGATTCAAGATACCCTATTAAGGGAATGGCAGTATGGATGCCATACGGTTTTCAAATAAGAAAACACTCAATGAACATTATAAAAGAATTATTGGATAAAGATCATGAAGAAGTTTTATTCCCAATGCTTGTTCCAGAAACTGAGCTTGCAAAAGAAGGAATCCATGTGAAAGGATTTGAAGATGAAGTGTACTGGGTTACAAAAGGCGGGCAGACTGAATTAAATGAGAAATTAGCTTTAAGGCCAACCAGTGAAACTGCAATTTATCCGATGTATGCTTTATGGATTAGAACCCACATCGACCTTCCCATCAAATACTATCAAATCGTGAATACATTCAGATATGAAACTAAACACACCAGACCATTAATAAGAGTGCGAGAAATCACAACATTTAAAGAAGCGCATACTGCTCATGCAACTAAAGAGGAGTCTGACGAACAGATTCAAGAATTCATTGCAATCTATAAAGAATTTTTTGATGATTTGGGAATCCCATACCTGATATCCAAAAGGCCGGAATGGGACAAGTTCCCAGGAGCAGACTACACCATGGCATTTGATGTCATCATGCCTAACGGCAAAACGTTGCAGATTGGTACAATCCACAATCTAGGCCAAACATTCGCAAAGACATTCGACATTACCTTTGAAGATAAGGACGGTGAACACAAACTAGTTTATCAAACATGTGCTGGAGTATCCGACAGGGTAATAGCTTCCGTGATTGGAGTTCATGGAGATGAAAAGGGTTTACGCTTACCGCCAAAAGTATCACCAAACCAAGTCACAATAATTCCAATCTTGTTTAAAAAAGGAAAAGAAGAAGTTTTAGGCAAATGTGCAGAAATCAAAGAACAGTTAGAAGCTGCAGGCCTTAGGGTCAATATTGATGATAGGGACATTAGGCCTGGTAAGAAATTCAATGATTGGGAGTTAAAAGGAACTCCGTTAAAGCTTGAACTTGGACCTAGAGACTTGGAAAACAACATTACAATTGCAATGAGAAGAGATGAAGGGGAAAAAATCGAACTTGCCCTTGATGACACACTAGCCGAAAATGTTATTGAGCTGTTAAACAGATTAGGAGAGAACTTATCTTCAATTGCATGGGATTTCCAAAAGCAACATGTCAAGTTCACAGAGAACATGGATGAAATTCCAGAGCTTGTTGAAGCTGGAAACGTCGTCAAGTTCTACTGGTGCGGTGACGAAGAAATCGGAAAAGAGATTGAAGAGCAAACAGGCTATGACATTTTAGGCATTCAGGAAGAGGTATCCGAAGGCAAATGCATAGCAAGCGACAACGATGCCAACTACATTGCTTTAATAGCTAAAACTTATTAGTGATATTATGGATGATATTTACGCTATAATTCCAGTTACAAAATTTAAAAATGCTAAAACTAGATTGTCCCCATTTCTTACAGAAGACGAACGGGAAAAACTCCTGAAAGTCATGCTTAAGGATGTAACCGATACCTTAAAGAAACATGTGGACAAAATCTTCATCATCAGCAGGGACGAAGAGGTATTGAGTTATGCGGAAAGCTTAAACTTAAATACCATACTTGAAGATGAAAAATCCAACTTAAATAAGGCTCTAAAACAGGCCATGAAATTCTGCAAGGGAAAAGCAAGGAAAATCATCATTGTTCCATCTGATGTTCCGCTGATTGGAAAGACTAATATCCAAATGTTGATTGACGCATCCAAAAGCCTGGACTTTATTATTGTTCCTGCTAAAGGAGGCGGAACAAACATGATAATAATGAAGCCCATGGCAATACACACAAGATTTGAAGGATTTAGCTATAGGGAGCATGTGAAAGCTGCAGAGAGGAAAAAACTAAATCCACAGGTTCATGATTCATTTTTTATGGCTCTTGATGTGAATACTGCTGAAGATTTAGGGGAAATAATGATTCATGGCGAAAAAACCCATACCAGAAAATACCTAAAAGAGCTGAAAGTCAATGTAGAACCTCATCGAGGAAGTGAACGTCTAAAGGTTACACGGGCTGATTAGATGATTGTAATGTCCATTGCAGGCGTTGACCCTTCAGGCGGTGCGGGAGTTTTTGCAGATTTGAAAACATTCCAGGCCATTGGCGCTTACGGAACTGGAGTAGTTACAGCCCTTACCGCACAAAACCCCTACAAATTCTTTTCAACACAACCCGTTTCCCCAAAATACATAGAAGAGCAGATTGATTCTGTAATGGATTCTTATGAAGTTGAATTTATTAAGACGGGAATGCTATATTCGCCAGAAATTATCAAATTAGTTTCAAAAAAGGTAAAACAATACAATCTTAAAGCGGTTGTCGACCCTGTCATGGTTGCAACTTCCGGCGGAAACTTAACCCAACAGGATTTGGCAGAAGCTTTAAATAAATATCTGCTTCCAGAATGCATTTTAACAACACCCAACATTACCGAAGCAGAAAAACTTACCGGTTTGGATATTAAAACAAAAGAGGATGCAATTAAAGCATGTGAAAAAATTAAATGCAACAGCATCATTACAGGTGGCCATCTGGATGGAATAAACACCATTAACATTGACGGTGAAATTACAATAAGGAAACATGAACTAATCAAAACAGACAATTTACATGGTACCGGTTGCAATCTATCTTCCGCTATTGTGGCATATCTTGCAAAGGGAAACAATTTAGAAAATTCAATATTGAAATCACTTGATTATGTTTATGAAAGCATCGAAAATGGAAATTATGGAACACTAATAGCCAAACTATAATTATTTTAAATCCCTGATTTTACACTAAAAACCCCCATATGCAATTTATTAAAGATATAAATAAATACTATAAAAAATGAAATATTGATAAAAAAGGTGAAACATTGAATATCCATAAAAAATTTTTCTCAAGAATAGGATTCAGTTATTTGATATTCGGATTATTCATATTACTGGTTACAGTCGTTGTAATGAACTCTGCGGGATCGATAAACTCCAACCTGCTTAACAATATTAATTTCACGACAATATTATCTGCAATTTGTAACTATGTATTGCCGTTTCCAGCCCTGTACTTTCTGCTGAAAAAAATTGACACCCGACCAATAGAAAAGAAAAATCTAAGCATTGCAACATTCCTAAAATACATTGCAATTACATTAACATTGATGTGGATAGGCAACATTATCGGATTGATTGTAACCGCAGAAATTGGTTTTGTATTGCAGACAGATGTTTCAAATCCTGTCGAAAATCTAATTACCAATTCAGATATCTGGATGAACCTACTCTTAATAAGCATTATTGCACCTATCTTTGAAGAGATATTCTTTAGAAAACTTCTGATTGACAGAACCATAAAATATGGGGCAAAAATTTCAATATTACTGTCAGCAATACTATTCGGTTTTTTCCATGGAAACCTAAACCAGTTCTTTTATACATTCTTAATGGGCGGATTTTTCGCTTATGTCTATATTAAAACAGGTAAAGTAATCTATACTATAGGACTGCACATTGCAGTTAACCTACTTGGGTCTGTAATCAGTGTGCTTGTAGTGGCAAGCGCAGAAAATCTAATTGCCGGAACCTACGCCCCATTAGATATGGCCATCATACTGGCTTATTTGATATTTCTCATCACAGCAATGATTATTGGAATAGTGAGCCTCTACAAATTCAAAAAATCAAAATTAGATGAAACAAAAACAGAAATTCCTTTGGAAAATCCTTTAAAGACCGCGATTTTAAACCCGGGAATGATTTTTTTCATGCTGTTTTTCGCTTTCCAAATGGCATGCCAAATAATAGCTTGAAAATGGCGCTTAATTAAAAAAAGTTAAAAATGAACGAAGAAATTATTCTTCGTTTTCATCTTCTTCCATTGATGCTACGACACTGTTTAAGATTTGAAGTGATTTGGAAAATGCTGGCATACCTGATGTCAACAATACGACTCTTAAAACATCCACGATTTCTTCTTTGGTAATGCCCAATACTTCAATTGCACTTCTAATTTGTTTTTTAGTGGCTCTTGGATCTGCACGGGAAGCAGTGATACCAATTGCAATTAGCTTTTGAGTTTTATAATCTAAGACATTGCCATCCCATACAGTATCGTTAATGTCAGATACCAACTCATATAAATCAGGATATTCATCTTTTAGTTCTCTGATACCTTTACCGTAATATACATCTCCTTTCATAAAAATACCTCAATTATTTTAATTAATACTATTTTACTTTTTTAAATTATATATAAATAGCTATTAAATTAAAAATTACACCACATGCCTTAAATTCTTTAAGTTATTTAAACTTCTTGACAGCATTGATTTTTCAAATAGAATTTCAAAACCAAATTTAATCAAAAAAAGTCATTGGCAATTCGAATTATGGTGAATAAGTGATGGTTATATGACTTTTAGTGTTTAATCGTTTGCGTGTACATCAAATGCTGAAAGCAGCATTTCACCCACACCTTCGGCATCAGGGTCATGGCTTCCCCTGCCGGTGTCAAGCGCTCTGATATTATCCATCTCATCATCATTAATCTTGAAATCGAATATGTCCATGTTGGATTTTATGTGTTCGTCCTTTGTGGATTTCGGAAATACGATTATTCCTTCCTGGTTTTCAAACCTTAAGATGACCTGCCCTGCATTTTTATCGTATTTATCTGCAATATCGGTAATTACCGGATTTGTTAAAAGATCATGCCTTCCTTGACCTAGTGGCCCCCATGATTCAAGTTTAACATCATCCTTGGCCATTATTTCACGGATCTCCTTTTGCTGGAAGTATGGATTGAATTCCACCTGATTAACAGAAGGCAAAGTATCAAAGTCCGGCACAAACCGGTTCCATAGTTTCGCAGTCATGTTGCTTACTCCTATTGATTTGATTTTTCCTTCATCCTTTGCTTCCTCCAACGCTCTCCAGGCTTCATCAACTGCACCGTAAGGCTGGTGCAGCAAATATAAATCCATATAATCTGTCTGAAGCTTTTTTAAAGACAAGTCAATTGCTTTTTTGGCATCTTCATACTTGTAATCCTGAAGCCACATCTTGGAGGTTATCCAGACATCTTCACGGTCAATTTCACTGTCCTGAACGGCACTGCCCACTTCCTCTTCGTTGAAGTATGCAGCAGCCGTGTCGATGTGTCTTACTCCGAATTCCAGTGCTTTTGAAACAGCATTGTATGTGCTTCCGTCAGCAGGAATCAGGAATGTTCCAAAACCTATTGAAGGTATTTCATTACCGTCATTTAATTTGAAAGATTTCATATCATTATCCTCCTTATTCAACCTGCAGAGAATATCTTCCGCTGTTTATTGCGGCTATCACTCCTCCGTCAATCAACAAATCGATTCCTGTTATGAATGATGACTGGTCACTTAAGAGAAATTCTGCAGCCCTTGCTATTTCTTCAGGTGTTCCGACCCTTCTTGCAGGAGATGAATTTATCATTTCCTGATAACCTTCACCTGCTGCTTCAAACTCATCATATGCAAGTGGAGTTACGATGATTCCGGGACTGATTGTGTTGATTCTTGCTCTTCTGTCACCCCAGGTTGTTGCGGCAGCTGTTCTCACCCTCAGATGATTTGCCCTTTTGGCAACGATGTATGCTGCACCGGAATTGACCATAGCATCGTTTTTGATAAAGTCAATGTTTTTAAGCTCATCAGTTGGCGCCATCGCTATTTCATTTTCAACTTCCGGAGGCAAATTCATCATGTAACCTGTCTGGCTTGAGATGATAAGACCTGATCCGCCTTCTGCGATGTAGTCTGCAAATACGTCAATGGTTTCAGCAGTTGCAACCAAATCCAGATTGATGATATGTTCGGGACTTGCCTGATTAGGTGAGGCACCCGCAGTATTAATGAAATGTTTTAAAGTTCCCAATTCTGATGCCCTTCTGGCAAATGCTTCAACGGAACTTTTATCCATCGCATCTACAACCTGTGTTTCTACGATGTATCCTTCATATCTTAGCTCTTTGGCTCTACTTTCAAGATTGTCTTCACTTATGTCTCCCAGAAATATCAGTTTGCCAGCACCTATTCTTTTAACTATTGCTGTTCCCATGCTTCCTGCACCTAAAAGTGCAATCACTTCCTTGTTTGTGTTCAAATCAAATTCCATAATCTAATCCTCCTTACTTATGATTTTAAATAGAATGTTTTTTAGAGTTGTTATCTCATCATCTGTTAAATCGGATGTTACGTCCTTTTCCCAGTCGTCTATGACTTTGATAAGTTCATCTGTCTTTTCAATTCCTTTTTCGGTTAACTTGACAATTTTTTTCCGCCTGTTATTGGGATCCTCCTCTCGTTTGATATATCCATTGTCTTCGAATTTGCGAAGAAGTTTTGCAATGTATGCTCCGCTTACATTGAATACATCCACCAAGTCATGCTGGGTCGTTATGTCGTCGAATCTTATCCTTAAAAGAACTGACAGTTCTTTGATTGTCATGTCATTGTCCTTTAGGACACTGCTGAAAAATGATCCGTAATTTGAAATGATTTCTTCAACGTAATGGTAAAAGAATATCTTTTCCGGATTGTCACTGTAAATCATAATCATCTAAAAATTACTTTTATATTACCTACTATAAATACCTAACCATAGTTAACAATTAACTATATATAATAATTAATCATAATTATATATTAAAGGATGAGGATAACATGAAAGTATTGTTGGTGAACGGAAGCCCTAACAGGGAAGGCTGCACCTACGTGGCATTGAATCAGATTAAAGAAACATTAAAAAACGAAGGCATCGGTTCAGAAATATACAGAATAGGGCACAAGGACATCAGAGGATGTATAGACTGCAGAAAATGCAGTGAATTTGGAAAATGCATATATGATGATGAAGTGAACAGTTTTGTTGAAATGGCCAAGGAATATGACGGATACATATTTGGAGGACCTGTGTACTATGGAACTGTAAATCCCACATTGACCAACTTCATGACACGAGTTTTCTTCTCATCATTTTTCGGAGGAAAAAGAATATTCCGATTGAAGCCTGCAGCAGCAGTTGCAAGTGCCAGAAGAGCAGGGACAATGACTGCCATCGATACAATAAACAGATTCTTCACATGGGCGGAAATGCCAATAATAAGCTCAACATACTGGAACGTGATATATGGAACAAAAGCAGAAGAGGCACTGAATGATCATGAGGGATTGCTTACAATGAAAAACCTTGCAAGAAACATGGCATGGTTTTTAAAGATAAAACAGCTAAGCATTGAGGAAGGAATTCCACTTCCAGAACACCTTAGATAGGAGATGATTAAATGGATTATGAAATAGTAGACATTAGAGAAATGACCCCCGAGGAAATGAGTGATGCAATCAAAATGAATGAGACTGTATTTAAAATCAATCACACAATGCCGAATAGTGAAGAATACGATAATCTTTTAAAGGAACTGTTTGGTGACAATTTAGGCGAGAACAGCCGTATAATTGCACCCATTGCAGGCGCTGCATTTGACCACATGAAAATTGGCAACAATGTTTTCATCAATTCCAATTCCCTTTTGATGGCACGTGGCGGAATAACAATCGAAGATGACGTGATGCTTGCTGCCAATGTCCAGCTACTTTCAAACAACCACGACGAATATGATCGGCAGGTTTTGCTGTGCAAACCAATCCACATCAAAAAGGGAGCATGGATTGGAGCAGGAGCAAGTATTCTTCCAGGAGTTACAATCGGCAAATATGCAATTGTTGGAGCGGGAGCTATTGTTACAAAAGATGTGGGCGACTATGAAGTGGCAGTAGGCATTCCGGCTAAAATAGTTAAAACACTGGACAAGGACAAATTCAAAAGATAGATGATGCTATAATTCTCATAATAACCATTCATAATATTTGAAGGGCAATTGAAAAATATTTAATTAGTATAAGTGTAAAAAAAGTAGTGTAGAGAGAAAAGGTATACAACTATCGCATGAGTGTTCATAAAATAACCTCAATTAATTTAATTAATACTATTTTACTTTTTAAATTATATATAAATAGCTATTTTGGAAGCTACAAAAAATAGGAATTAATAGATAATGGTGAAATATATATTAACAATATTGTCATTAATGTGTAGATATTAAAAACTAGAATTCTACTTTTATCATGAAGGTAATTTATACTCTTTGCCAGTTGCTTTTAATTATCTCGGAAAGTTTAATGTTTGGATTTCTGTATCTCTCATTTGGATTGGCTTCATCATTTATTGTTAGTGTATGTGTTTTGCAATGGTGGATGCAGCCTAAACAGAAATCACATGTATCTCCAAAATAAGGCTTTTCATCAATAAGTTCAATATTTCCTCTTGGACATACTTTAGTGCATACTTCACACCCACTGCAGTCTTCTCCAACTTGGATGTGATATTTTTCAGTCATTGTAGTTTCCAATACAACTTCAATATTCTCAACATCCGTAAAAAGTTCCTTATCCAAAATATATTCCTTTTTGGCAAGAATGTCATCCTTGATTTTTTCAATCTCATCAATGATGTTTAAATCTTTTTTCAATTCGATTTCATCAGCCATGTCAAACACAGGAAGGAAATTATCAACCATTAACACTGAATTTGTGTAGTTAACATTAATGCCCCTTTTGTTGAATGTTTCCTTCATTATTCGAAGAGCATTCTGATCGCCGTCTCTTCCATAGGATGTTATCAAAAACAAATAGTCAGTTTTGATGTTGACCTTTTCAACAAATTCCCTAATCAGTTTCGGGGAAGTTGCAAAAAAAACTGGAAAGATGATTCCTACAGCATCATCTTCAATGTTAAATTCATTGGCTTTCACAAGTTGAGGAATGCTGATTAAATCCCCTCCAAAGTGTTTTGCAATGAATAGATTATTTCCGGTTGAGGTATAATACAATATTTTCATTTTTAATCAAAAAAGAATTTAAAGAAAGCATTTATTCGGGATAAATACTTTCCGGTTGGTTATCTAAATCTATAATATATTTGTTTTCAAGGTTTTCAGGACCTAATGGAGTGTGTGTTGACAGATACACTGTAGGATTGTTTTTGATGAATTCACGTACATTGTCTAATGTTTCCCTTGCCTTTTCGATGTCTTCAAAAACTATGGACAGCTTGTTTGCATAGAGTGCTTCATCAGTATATGTTATATCTCCATGAATCATGTAGAATAAATCATCATCTTCCACAATAACTATGCTGTTTCCGGTAGTGTGGCCTATTGCCTGAATAAGATATACTCCGTCAACAATTTTTTCGGCTTTTGGGAAATTCTTATAAATGGTTTCATAATCAACTGTTATGATGTTGTCGCCATCAAGTTTTAACTCTTCTGCTTCTGTTTTTGACAGGTATATTTTAGCATTCGGAAATTTTGACAATTCACCGGAATGGTCCGGATGTTTGTGTGTTAAAAGAATTCTTGATACATCTTCCACTTTGTAACCTAATTTTTCCAATGCTTCCACATAACTGCTTATTAGCTCCCCATTGTAGATTGGAGTTGAATCATCAGGTTCGGGAATAGCCAATCCTTCAGGAATTCCAGTATCTACAAGAATTATTTCATCTCCTGTATCAATCAGATAATTTTGAATGCTTGCCCGATATTTAATGGATGCATCGAAATTTTCCATTCCCTCTTCACCGCCAAAAGCAAAGGCCTGATTCATGAATCCATTTTTAAATGTTTTAACAGCTTTAATCTCCATTTTCCCCACCTAATAAATAAGTTTATTCAGCAGCTGGACCGTTGATTAACAATTGTGTCAGATAGTTTTGTTTTCCAATCATTTTGCATAGGTCTAATTGCTGTTCGCTCCAGTACATGTCTTCCTCTTCATCCTTGAGATATACTTTCATCAAATCATAAGTGGTTGCATCAAAGATTCCGGAATCCATTACTTCGTTTAAAAATGCAATTCCCTCAACTGATACGTTATAGTCATATTCTATGAACTCAACAATGTCTGTGTATATAGGTTTTGCTTCCTGTGCTTCCTGTTTGATTTCTCCACCCAAATCGAGGATTCTGTCCATGAACTGTTCTACGAAATCCATTTCTTCGGTTGCATGTGCAATATATTTGTCTCCTAGGGACGGAAATCCTAATCCTGCAAATATTTTAGCTTGAATTCTGTGTCCAAATGAATTTGCAGACAATCCAGTTACAATAGCTTGCAATACTTCAATAGTTTTTTCTTTGTCAGCCATGATTTTCACCTTTTAAGTAATAATCTACTTAAGTATCTTAAGTATAATATTATTTTTTGGTTCATGAATATTTAAGTTTTATCAGTATTCCGCTGCACCTTCACAAAAGACATATAGCATTTCTTTGAATTTCATTTTGTCTTCATCAGAGTAATCTTTAAAAATTTCTGATTCCCCTTCATTAATCATGTTTAAAAGAAAATTAAAAATGGACTCACCTTCATCAGTTAAACTAAGAGATTTTTTACCATTATCATCTTTTAAAAATTCGCGTTTAACATAACCACTTTTTTCCAGTCTTTTAACGATTTGAGCAACATTAGCTTCTGAAACATAAAGCAGAACTGCCAATTCCTTTTGGGATATGTTTTCATGATAGAAAATATTTGAGAGATAAGTGAAATCCCTGGGAGTGATATCCTTGAAATTCTCTTTTAAGAAATTGTCGTGAAGCACATTAATGTAGTTAATGAAATAAAAAAAGGGAGTGCTCTTCAAACGATCATCATCAAAATTTAAACTAGCCATACAACTCACCTCACAGTGATTAATAATATGTAGCTAGAAATTTATAAAAATATCTTCAGTTATATAAACAATAGCCGATTATGGCAATTAAAAATATTTAATTATTATAAATCTTAAAAAAAGTATTGTAGAGATGAAAGTACCACAACTATCGCATGAGTTTTCATATAATAACCTCAATTAATATTAATTAATACTATTTTACTTTTTTAAATTATATATAAATAGCTATTTTTAATTGATTCAATATTATCCATGATTTTTTTATCTTGGGATGTATACTTCATTTTATTTGCAGAAAGTAAAGATTAATTATTTGTAAAAATATGATAAAAATTGCAAATATACAAACATTTATATACTTACTAAAAGGAAGTCATCGAAAAATTGTATAGTTACTATTTATCTGGATTTTAGTAATTAAAAATTTCATTTATAAAGTAAGTGTATTTTTAAAATTTTATTTACAAATGGTAACTAGAAGAATAATTGCATATTTACCAAATACTAATTTTCATATTCTTTTATTCCAGTGAGTTTTTCAATATCTGAATAACTCCAATATTTATTCTCCCAATGATAATACACATCTTTTCTTTTCTTGAATATTCTAAATGGAACATTAGTATTGTCATAAATATGGACAATATCACAAATTTCAACCAAATCAGGAATTAAATTAAGCGCTTTTTCATATCTTGATTTGATTTTATCTTCAGGAACTCCATGACCACCCATGGATTCCCGCATTCTTACTCTTGCGATATTTATTTCATAATCATCTGTGAGAACATAGATGCATCTTAAAAAGTATCCTTTTTCTTTAGCCTTATGAAGTAACTTCAGATTTCTATCTGTAGAAAGCACTGTTTCAAATGTGAAATCTTCACCTTTTTCCAGCATTGATTTTCTGAGTTCTTCAGCTTTTTGTGCAGCCTCCAAATCACTGCATAAACTTGATTTTTTAATATCGTCAGCATTGATATAAACACCTACAGTTTTTGCCATACGTGTTATTGTGGTTTTGCCACTGCCATTAGGACCTGCAAAAACCATAACTTCAGGAAGCCTACTTTTCTGAGACATAAACTCTCCTTCCATCAGGATACTCTAAATAAGCACGTTTATTTTCATCATCATAACCAGCAATAGGAAGTCCTTTAATCTTACATATATCCTGATCAATTTTAATAGATGCTTTAAATCTTTCCGTAAGTTCTTCATCAGAAATTCCATATGTAGAATCTAATTCATTTTCTTCAACCAAAACAAATCCTCCTTATCACTAATTGTAATATAAAGTATCAACTTCATTAATAATAAATATTTTTGAAGTGAGAGTTAATGCAAAATACACTCATCTTTTCTTGAATGTTAAGTATAGTAATATTCAAAACGTGAATGGAAAAATAGGTTTATTTAAAGATTTTAGAAAAGAATATGAAAAGGAATATTCTCCTAATATTGTTGATGATTTTATAATTTTTTTAAAAAATGTTATAATCTTTTTTAATCAGATTTTTCCTAAATTTTCCAATTCCTGAAAATTCATCTGGCTTTACGTGGTGATGGAGTTTGATTGAATCACACATAGACAATTCAGGCAACATATGGATTTTTAATTTTATTAAATAGCAATAAGATTATTGAGGATATCCCTAAAAATATAACTATTGCCAGCATGATTTTGGATGAGATTATAAACAAAGGAATGTTACTTTCAAGAGTATTTGAAGTTCCTAAAACAAAACCGCAAGTTATGGAAAACAATGAAAGACTTATACTTTTTCCAACATCTTTGCTTGTGGACAACATTGTTGATGCATCAGACAAGTCCTTTTGCTCCACAAGTGTTAATACAAATCGATTGTTTGGTGATGAGAACAAACCGTGCCCGATTCCCTGAAGGACACATGCAATTAAAAGAACATAAACAGGCACACAGTCCATGAAAAACAGCAGCACCACATTAACTAAAATGAACGTTAAAGCAATGGATGAAATTGTACGCTCATCACTTTTATCAGAGAGTTTTCCAGCGAATGATGAAACAAACACTACTGCAATAGGTGTTGCAAGTAAAAACAGTCCTGTTAAACGAGCATCATATCCTAAAGCATTTTGTAAATAGAAATTCAATATATAAGATGCTATAAATGTCATAAAATACATTACAAATGCAGAATAATTACCTAAAAGATATTTGAAATTTTTTAAAAGCATTAAATTGTATACTGGATGTTTTTTATTCTTTTCAACTTTTAAAAATATGAATAAAAAGACGAGGCTCAGTATCAATATAAAGAAATTGCCGTCATCCAATCTGACAACACCATACAAAAATAATCCCATAAAAATAAAATAAATAATTGAACCTAGCTTGTCTATTTCATTAATGTCATCAGTATACCATTCCTTACCCAAATTAATCAATATTAATAGAGTAATGACATAAATTGGGATTAATATCATGAAAACCGCTCTCCAAGACAAGTAATAAACAACCAATCCCGATACGGTATTGGATAAGCACAAACCTACATATCCGCAAGACCCCATTATTCCCATGGCATAACCCAGCTTGTCTGAAGGAAGCTGTATCGTAACAATGACATACATGGCTCCATTAATGACCGCAGTTGCAACTCCCTGAATAATTCGAGAAATCAAAAGGGAGGCAATATCTGTTGAAAAAGCCGAAAGCAATAACCCTACAATCATTAATACAATACTATATTTAAGGTATCTTCCAATTCCATGTTTTGAAACAAATTTTCCCAGCGGCAGCATTAACGACACGGACGTTACTAAAAAAACCAAATTGATAGCATTTACCATTTCAACATTTAAACTTAAATCTGATGCTATTGTAGGGAGTGCTACCGTAACCATATTGGCTATGAATTGAACGCAAAATAACAGTAAGCATCCAAGAATCATAACCCTTTTGTCTTCAACTTCTTTTTTCATACGATATAAAAATATATTGATTTTATTGATATTAAAATATTCATTACTTTTAACCACCATTATGAATATAATAAATCATGATTTTTCATGTGCCTTGACAGACCGGACAAATTCAGCAGGATTAAGGACAACTTCATCGGAAAGGCAATTTTTTCATTAATCCTATGCGGTTACGGAATGTAGTTCTCACACGTGATTGCTGTAAAAGAGCTGTCCTACCACAATCCAGAATCCAGCCTGCTCTTCCCATTGACATTGTGCTGATAGTATTTTTAAGCTGGCTTCTGCCATACCTTATGAGTAAAGTCCCTTATCTTAAAACTGTCAGTGAGGTTTAATTCCACCATTAGTAATCATTATTCCGTTTTATCAACTTCGGTTTTAAATTACTAACTGAAATGAACATTTAAATCCCGAGACATTAACTTTTTAAACATTTTACGCTTATCAAACGTCAACCGCCAAAAATTGACCTCTTTTGCAATTAAAAAAAAACAAATTCATCTGAAAGAGAGAAAATTCAGACCACAATGTATTATAAAATATAGTAATGTATGACATGTACTAAAAAATTTAGTACATACAAAAAAACAGAGATGAAAAAGATTAAAATAGCATAAGTTCTAAAGTGAGGTAAATAGCACAACTATCACATGAACTTTCATATAACTCCTCTCCGAAATAATTTTAACTAATTAATGATTTAATTTTTAAGTTATATATAATTAATAGCTATTTTTAATTAACAAATATCAAATGGTGATGTGGCTCAACTATCTCAGAAAAAATCCACTCATCGAATAAAAATTAACTAACAATGAACTATAAAAAAAATTTTTAAAAGAGATTTGAAAAATTTAAAAGTAGTAAAAGAAAAAAACAATGTCCCCAACATGAAACATGCTTGAGTAGGTAGACATTGAATTAATCCAATTATTCAAAATTTAGAATTTAAGTACCCAAAAATGGATTTTAAACTCTTAATGAACATTATTAAAGAAATTATATATAAAGTTTGTTATTTTTTAATTTATAAATGTAGAAAGTGTCGATTAGAGCTCAACAAACCCAAATATGACCTTTTAAAGTTATCGCTAAACAATAGTTCCAATATTCGAAGATTTCTACAGTTTAAAGGAGAAATCAATTATGGCATTGATTAAATTACAGGAAAAAGATTCTACAGAATTTAAAAGATTAATGCAGGAATCATTTCAATTAGGTTATGAAGAAGTCATCGGCAAATGTAAAGAGTTGATATTACCTGAAAAAGACATCGATGAATGCTTAAACAGAAAAAACATCTATGCGTATCTTCTTAAAAATAATGAGGAAATACTTGGCGGTGCAATTGTAGAAATTAATGAAAAGACACAGACCAACCAATTGGATTTCTTATTTGTAAATGTTCACAGTCAAAATGCAGGAATTGGACAAAAAATCTGGAGAGAAATAGAAAATCTATATCCCAATACGAAAATATGGAAAACCTACACACCATACTTTGACAAAAGGAATATTCATTTCTATGTAAACAGACTGGGATTTCATATAGTAGAATTCTACAACGAAAAACATCCCGACAAGAATTGGGATGAAAACCATCCTATGGAAGATCAGGAAATGTTTGAATTTGAAAAGATTATGGGTAATAGACATACATATATACGCTGAAAACCGATTAAATTTTGATATCCTTACAGTTAATGTTAGAAACGTTTCATTAAAACCATGTCCTTGAACTTATTTTGATTCTAATAATGGTCAGAATCAATAATGATGGTGAATATAACTCCACCCACAACTTTCGGATTTTACTCGTAAGGAACACATTTATATAATAGTTATGAATTTGTATTCATAATACCTGAAGGTACATTTGGGGAGAATAGTATGGTAAGACCTAAACGAATGAGAAGAGTAGTTACATGTCACAAACATGAGTTGCACCGGAATCGAAAACCGATTGAATTATCAGTAGATGAGTTTGAAGCTATCCGATTTAAAGATTATCATGATATAAAGCAAACTGAGGCTGCTGAATTTATGGAAATTTCACAGTCAACATTTCACAGAATCCTGAATTCTGCAAGACATAAATTGGCTACCTCTTTAATTGAAGGCCGACCAATAGT
Organism: Methanobrevibacter sp.; assembly: GCF_017409525.1. Lineage (NCBI taxonomy): Archaea > Methanobacteriati > Methanobacteriota > Methanobacteria > Methanobacteriales > Methanobacteriaceae > Methanobrevibacter > Methanobrevibacter sp. The sequence goes on from NZ_JAFQSO010000013.1 coordinate 103,198, forward strand.
TGTTGTAAAAGGTGATACAATGATTAATCCGAACAAATATTTATGCGAAGATTGTGGTTTCCAATGGTCAAATCCAGAAAAGAAATATGAAGAATGCCCTGATTGCAAATCAACAAACATTCGCAAATTAAACGCAAACAACAGAAGAAATCAAATGTCAAATGATACATGCAGTTGCCCTAACTGCGGTTACACTGAGCCAAAGATTAGAGGCATTCCATGCAGAACCAAAACATGCCCTGAATGCGGTTCACCACTACAGGGAAGAGGATTATGCAATATTTAAATAGGAGATGAATTAAAATGACTGACAATCTGGAATATATATGCAAAGAATGCGACTTCAATTGGATAACATTAAACGGCGAACATAAAATGTGTCCTAAATGCCACAGCGAAACAATAGAATACGTTGGAAAAGTCGAAGGATTGGATGTCGATTCCATATTGAATCACAACAAAAGGATGGGAGGATGCTGCGAATCTGCCCGTGGAAGAGGTCCAATGACATGTGGAAAACCATATCCCGACCACCATGACCCTAATATCCCACATAACCCTAAAAAATGCTGTGGACACAGAGTATACTAAAAAATACTCATCTTTAATTATTTTGGAGGTTAAAAAAATGGCTGACATTACAATAGACACCAGCAATGTGATGATTTCGGAGACTGTACAGACGTCTGCCCAATGGAAGTTCTGATTCTTAAAGACGGCAAATTAACCATCAATGAACCTGATGAATGCAGTTACTGCGAAACCTGTGTAGACATATGTCCCAACGAATGCATCACAATCAAATGAAAATTCAAATCATTCCTTTTATCATCATATTTTTTTAATCATATGATAATGAGAAATCCGAAAAAAAAATAAAAAAAATGATGATTTGCATCATTTAACTATTTGAATTTAAATACTTATCAAATTTCAAGTATATATTCTCTTCAAATTGTGCAAATCTCTTTTTAACTTTTAATTTTCTGAATAATAACTCTCTTATCCAATCAACTAAACCACAAACAACAAATATTCCTGCTCCAATAAGAATGACACTTATAAACAATGAAATTGGATCCATGTGAGCTATAAATTCAAATTTTTTATCAAAGAAGAAATGTGCAAGTGACATGTTATTGTGTATAAGATAGACTCCAAAACAGACCGGAGTAAAGAATTCTATAACAGATATGACGGCTGATTTAGTAATATTCATTTTTTTAAAGAAACAGAATAATGCAATACCTCCAATGAAATATAATGGAGATAAATAACAATTAAATGAATATAAGTTAAATCCAGGTTCTATTAAACCGGATACATCAAGCACATACCTCAATATCCAGGATATTAAAAAACATGCAACATAAATCAAAAGCCATTTGTAATTTTTAAACATTTTAAATATCTCATATTTATGTATAAGGCCGCCAGTGTAATATAACACTAAAAACCATAAAACACTGTATCCCTGATTAAGAGTAAATGCCATATCCTGATTTAAAATTGCAGGCAACAGTGAAAATATAATGAATAAACTTAAAAATACTGACAAATCCTGTTTTTTAGTAAAATGTTTCAATCCTAAGTTTATAAACGGTGAAAGCAAAAACATTCCAACATATGCTGTGAAGAACCAATATCTACTAAATTGAGCTTTAGTAAAAAATGTAGGAATAATTGCTTTCCAATATTGTTCCAAACCAATTTCATTAGGAAATATAAATTTCAACGCGATTATAATAATTATGGAATAAAATAAAACCTCCGCCCATAGCGTTAATAAACGATAATATCTGGTCTCTTTACCATAATAGACATAACCTGTTATCAAAACAAAACAATTAACAGCAACCAACAGTATTGACTCTAATAACCATGCCGATTCATATTGTAGTGAAAGCGGTACAGTAGCACCAATTACGCCTCCCTGACCCAATATATGAACCATAGGCACCATCAACATGGATACAACCCTAAGCAGGTCTATTCCATAATCCCTTTTAGTAACACTTATATTAATACTCATAGTTCATCCCTCATAGATTTTAAAAAAAATATGTACAGAATAACAATCCTTAATAAAATATTATTTTCATAATCATTAAATTTATTGTTTATCCATAGAAGATTGAGCATTTGCTTCATGTCAGATTGGGACTGAAAAAAATGAAAAGATTAAAAAAAATTAGATAATTAAGAGTCCCGAACGGAGTCGAACCGCTGTCTCTGGGTCCAGGGCCCAGAAGGATTGCCACTACCCTACGGGATTATACCATTATTTTTAGAAATCATCATATATAAATCATGAATTCTAAAAAAAGTAGTGTAGAGAGAACAAAAGTTATACAACTATCGCATGAGTTTTCATGTAATAACCTCAATTATTTTAATTAATACTATTTTACTTTTTTAAATTATATATAAATAGCTATTTAATTAATTTAAAAAAACATCAACATTACCATCAATTCTTAAAATTTATATACTTACAAATGGAAAATAAGTCGTCTTTATTTTTTCACTATACTCCATTTGACTTATTTCTCCCTATCCTTTTTCTTATATATTTGGTCAGTTAACTGACCACACATTTATATACTATGCAGTCAAATATTTAACCAACAATGAGAATAAGTTCATGTGATGTGGTTTTATATGTATGAAAAAGAAGAAATTATTGAGGATTATATCAGAGAAGAATTATTTGATGTCCCTAACATTTTAAATAATGAATTGTCTTTAAACGGCATGAATTTCCAATTAAGAAAGGAATTTAATTTTATTAAAAGACATGTTGATGAGTTTCTAGAAAAAACAACCAATAACAGATATTTTGCACTTCCTGGTTTAAGAGGCGTAGGTAAAACAACACTACTGTATCAGACATATGAATATTTATACAAATCCAAAAATGTCAATCCTAACCAGATACTATTCATATCATGCGAAAACTTAAATGATATTGTTGATTTTAAAATCATTGATGTTGTAAAACAGTTCCTAAGCACTTATCACAACACTACCTTAAGACGATTAGACAAAAAGATTTTCCTGCTTATTGATGAGTCACAATATGACAAGAACTGGGCATTATCAGGTAAGCTAATATTCGATAAGACAAAAAACATTTTCATGATTTTTACAGGTTCGTCAGCCCTCAACCTCGAATATGATGCCAACTCAACAAGAAGACTGCTTAAGCAAAATATAACTCCACTGAACTATAATCAACATCTGAAACTAAAATATGGCTATGATGCAGCTGACGTTTCCACTTCCCTTAAAAAACTAATTTTTGAGGGTGATGTTGGTGATGCAATCACAACCGAACATGCTATCAATCAGGACTTGATTAATCTTGAAAACTACTCTACAACTGACTGGGATGAATATCTAAAATACGGCGGATTTCCAACTGCACTCTTTGAAGACAACCACAATATAATATGCAAAAACATCACAGACATGATTAAAAAAGTCATTTCACACGACATGGGAACCATCTCCTCCATAACCTCAGATAGCCAGACACACGCCAATCGTTTATTGAGGTTTTTGGCTCTTCAAAAACCTGGAGACATTTCACAGGAAAAGATGGGATCTTATCTTGGAACATCCAAAGGCAACATCCGAAATATCCTGGACATATTGAAAAAAACTCAACTGATATTTCACTGCGAACCTCATATTGCATCCGCTAAAAGGTCCATTAAATCATGGGAGTATTTCTTTGCAACATCAAGCATCAAACATATCTTAACATCATCAATCGGGAATCTTAATTCAAATAAGAAAGCATATCTTGGAGTCCTTCTTGAAAATCTTGTTGCATCAACCTTATTCTACTTAAGCCATGAAGATGGAAACTTTTTTAAATTGTATTATGATCCAGAAAGTGATGGCAATGTTGACTTTATTATCCAAAGGGAATTTCAAAGTCCAATTCCAATAGAAGTAAGTATGGGTAAAAAAACCAAAAAACAAGTTTCTTCTGCTATTGAACGTTATAATGCGAATTATGGTATTATAATATCAAATACAACAAAAACTATTAAAAAAAAGGACAATGTTATCTATTTGCCTCCTAAAACATTTTCCTTTTTATAATTTATTTTTTTTAACCTTAAAAAAGTAGCCCATACATAAGTAATAAAATTCTATCATTCTCATTTTTAAGCCATAGTTATGGTGAGTGAAAAATTCTTTAAGGGGATTTGAATTCACCTAGTATCTTTAAAGAAATCATTTCCTGCTTTTGAAATCATCTCATGTGCCATAATACAATCAGCAACATATATGGAATTATTTTCCTTTTCAGCTAGTTTTAAATGTTCTTGGAGATAATTAAAGACGAGTTCTATGAATTCACCATCATTGTTGTCCAAATATTTCACAAAGTCATTGAAATCAAATTTTTCCAAGAATGTATCATAAAAATCAATCCATTGGTTCCGCTGTAGAAATTCCTCACCGTCTAGGGTTACTATTGCTTTATCTAATCTGAAATCATCCAGAGGAATCTGATTTTCAGCTATCCTGTCAATGAGTTCCTGTTTTTTACCAGAAATTTTCAGATTGTTTTTTCTTAAAATATTTTTCAAATCCTTGATTGTCAATGAGTCATGAGCGAATTCATCCCAGTTATCATAATTAACTTCATCACTGATTAAGTCCTGCATAAACAGTTGTGATTCTACTGCATGCGGAGTCATTGATCCTTTCATTCCCGCTACTGCCATTGCAATCTTTAAGCTATTATGTTTTTTAAGTGACTTTAAGATTCTGAAGACATAAATGTCGTGGCTTATCGGATAGTCCTTTCCATAATATGTGTCATCAAGCTTGTATTTCTCATCATTAGACCCCCACATCATCTCGGCGACAGGATATGGTGAGTCAAGATTCAACCCAAGAGAATTTAAATCCAAATGCTCTCCATCAGGCAACAGCAATTCAGTTTCATCATAATCATCGGCCAGCTCAAGAAATCTGTTGGAAAACTCTTCATCATTATTCATGGCATTAACTATTAAGTTTTCAAATTCGCTTTCATCATCTGAGAGTATGGCATTGAAAATACTGGCACCCAACTCTTCATTAGCTCCTATCACATCAAAGAATTCTTTCATAATCTGCATATCTTCCCCATCAGCTTCAGGTGAATCTAAAAATTCCTGAAATCCTTCAAATAATATTGAATCAGACATTTCACCAAGAAGCAGAGCAGTTAATCTCTCATCGACATCATCATCTGTTATTTCTCCGGCTTCATATTCTGTGATTAATTGCTGTTTGATTTCCAAAGCCCTGTCATGAGATACTATTTCATTGTCAACTATTCCCTGCATAAACTCTGATAATCCTTCACCTTCACCGACAATTACATCATAACCCCATTTTTCCTGAGGCAGTTCCTCTTTCAATTCCAGTATCAGTTTTTCAAATTCGCTTTGATATTTAAAGAATAATTCGACAATATCTTTGAAATATTCTTCAGTCAGTTCCTTTCTCTCACCATACTTTCTTAAATCGTTTTCAAGCATATAGTGATAGATTACCTCTCCTGCATCAACAAGAATGGTTGAACAGATTCCCAAGTCATAATAATTAGACAACGGCAGCTCATGGGATATTTCTTCTCTTTTGTTGGATTTCACATCCCAGTCATTGAAATAAAAATCTATCCCACTTACTACAATATCATCACTCACTTTCCTTGCAAAGGAATAATCAATCAGCAATTCGACGATACTACGTGTGGGCTGTAAAATTCCAAAATCAGGTGCTGAAAAAATCATTTTACATATTTCATTGAAAAATATTTGTTTTCCTCTAAATTCAGGAAGAATATAACATTCTGTTAACATCAGTGTTGATTGATTATGCAGTTCAAATGTTGCAAAGCCTACGACTTTATTTTCATATAAGAGTTCATCAAAAGCAAAACACAGTTCATTTTCAAGACAATATTCTTCCTTATTCATTGATTCAGTAATGTAAGGATAATCATTGAGAATTTCTTCACTATCTATAAAATCAAAATCAGATTCTGCAGTAATCATTACAGGCATTCCATCTTCACGAATTACATAATTTGCTTTTGACATTTAATTCACAACCCCAAAGTATAATTAATATTCATTTCTATTTCCGAGTAGTATAAATAATTTTTTCAATACTTTTGATTGGTAACTATACAAAACCAGTTCATTCGTTTTAATACGAACAATTGTAACATTTATTTGCCAAAAAGTTCAGATTATTACTTGTAAAAATACAGCGAGAAAAGTAGTAACTATACAAAAATTTATATACTTACAAAAGGGTAATACATCAATTTTATTAATTCTATTTTTTAAAATTCCCCAATATAACTGTCAAACTTTACAGCATCCCCCTCATTATATTAGCCCATTTGTAATTTTATTTATATAAATAAGTAATGGAATTTAGGGGAATAGAAAAATAATTGATGAATGAAAATATTTAATTATCATAGGTTCTAGAAAAGGTAGTGTAGAGAGGCAAAAGTACTACAACTATCACATGAGTTTTCATATTAACCTCTCCAAAACATATAATTAGTTAATATTTTAAATTTCAAGTTATATATAATTAATAGATAGTTTTTTCTTTAATTCACTTGGATGACATTGACATTAACTGCAGGGTTTTGGATTTGATTTGATTTTTGGACTGCGATATATATGAACTAATTTTGGAAAGTTAGTTTTGAATATCAATATGTCGATGCAACAACTGCCAAAGCAGGATACCTCATCGAATACAATACAATACAATATTCTTTTTAATTGCTGTTCATTAGTTATATTATTTTTTGATGTTTTTACTTTAACTTTAGTTCCATCTAAACTCACATGATAATTCTTCTTTGCAAACTTTAATGTTGTTTTAAAAGCCTCATCGATTCAATCAGGATAATCGGCTTTAAATCCCAAAATGGTTCTGCAAACTGTCTTTTCATGCCGGCTAGGTACATATAAGCAATATAAGTTCTTGTTCTCCTTTCAATTTCACGGGAAGGAGTCTTCCATCAAACACTCATTAAAACTAGCCTAATCAACATTTCACGAGGATAAGCAGGTTCACCCGGCTTGTCACGAAACTTGAGATTTGTTTGAGAACAATCAATTTGGTCGGCCAAATTTTAATAAAAAAAACATGAAAAAATTATTTATTGAACAGAATACTAAATATACTTATTCTTTATAACTAAATAATATATGTTATTTTAGGAGTTGAAATATTATGTCAAAAAATAGAAAAATAATTAGGCTACTAATAGCTATAGCAGCTTTATTACTAATTATTTTTACATTATATGGTATGTCCAGTGATAATGAAGATACTGTTAAAATCGGATATCTACCTACAGATCACGATTCGGCATTATTTGTCGCAAATGCAACAGGAATGTTTGAAGATGCGGGAATTGATGTGGAACTACATGAATATAATAACGGCGGAGATTTGATGAGTGCAATGGCCAGTGGTGAGTTAGATGTGGGCTATGTTGGACTACCTCCCGTAATATATTCCATGACTAAAGGAGTGCCTATAAAAATTGTTGCAGGAGCTCAAAATGAGGGCAGCGGTTTGGTTTGCCAAAATTCATCAATCAATTCAACCTCTGATTTAAAAGACAAGATTGTGGCTACACCCGGTGAAGCATCAATACAAAGCGTATTATTAAAATATGATTTGAACAAAAGCGGACTAAACATTTCCGATATTGAAAGTCCCAGCATGAAGGTTTCCTCAATGAATGATGCATTAAGAACTGATAGTATCGATGCAATGTTAACATATGAACCTTATGTTACAATTTCACAGAAACTTAATAATAAAACTCTTCTGAAAAGTTCTGGAGATATTTTGCCCGATCATCCCTGCTGCGTTGTAGTGATGACTAAAAAATTTATATCAGAAAATCCTGATAAAGTAAAAAAAATTTTAGATGTCCACAAAAAAGCAACAGATAAAATAATAGAAAATCCTGAAGAAGCAGTGCAATATCTGCCCCCACATATTGTTCCTAATGCTGAAATTGAAAAAGAAAGTTTAGCACATATTAAATGGGTAAGTGATTTGAATGATACCTACAAGAAAAATGTGATTGAGTTTATGAATATTGAAAAAGATTTGGGAATAATTGATGAGACAATACCTCAAGAAAAGTTATTTATATAAAATTAAAAGATTATCAAAAAGGTTTTTAATATGACTAAATTTAGAGAAGAATATAAGCATGATATGTTAATATTACCTGTTATTATAATAATAATTTGGTATTTGGTTTGTGATTTTTTCCAGCTGGTTCCAAGTTACATGTTTCCTGGACTAGCAGATGTTGCAGCTTCATTTGTCAAGTTGGCTGTTTCAGGACAGCTTTTTAGAGATATCATTGATACACTCTATAAAGTATTGTTCGGTATGTTACTGGCATCAGTGGTTGGTATAACATTAGGCATAATATTAGGATGGTATAAACGATTAGAAAGAATATGTAGTTTAGTAGTTAGTGTTTTAAGACCTATTCCACCAATTGCATGGATTCCTTTTTCAATAATATGGTTCGGTATTGGAGTATGGCCAGCAATATTCATTATTTTCATGGGATGTGTATTCCCAATCCTGATTTCAACAATTGACGGAGTGCACAGAACAGATCCTGTTTTAATAGAAGCGGCAGAATCATTTGGAGCATCAAATTCACAGATGTTAACTGAAGTAGTCATACCATCAAGTTTGCCTTTTATTGTATCCGGACTTAAAGTAGCAATAGCTATTGCTTTAATGTGTACAATTTCCGGTGAGATGATTGGATCAAGTTCAGGTATAGGATATATGATTTTAACATCTACAAACCTATTTGATACAGGTTCAACAGTAGTTGGAATGTTAGTAATTGGAGTAATCGGTATAATTTTCGATTATGTCTTTACAAAGATACAGGAAAAAATATTCTGGTAAGGCGATAAAATGACATTTGAAATAGAAAATGTATCAAAAATTTTTGAATCAAAAGATAGTGGAGAAGAAGTAATCGCTCTAAAGGATATCAACCTTACTATTGAAACAGGAGCATTTGTATCATTTGTAGGTCCGTCAGGTTGCGGAAAAACAACTTTACTGCGTATAATAGAAGGTTTTGAAAATCCTACAGAAGGTACTGTTAAAGATGATGGAGAAATAGTGACAGGACCTTCCAACAAAAGAGGTTTTATATTCCAGAACTATTCTCTCTATCCATGGTTAAATATCCTTGATAATGTAATATTCGGATTAAATATCAATGGCAAATCTGAAAAAGAAAGTAAACAACGTGCAATGGAATACCTTGAGGCTTTTGGGCTAAAAGATTTTGCAGAAAGATATCCTAAGGAATTATCCGGAGGTATGAAACAGAGAGTTGCAATAATCCGGTCAATAATCAATGATTCTGATAGCATATTGATGGATGAATCATTTAGTGCATTAGATATACAGACAAGGCGTAAACTACAAAAAATAATTCTTAAAATTTGTAAAGAAAACAATAAGACAATCATTTTCGTTACGCATGATATTGAAGAAGCAGTATTCCTATCAGATAAAATTGTCATTCTATCTGCAAGACCTGGAATAATAAAAGAAATTGTTGAAGTTAAACTAGAACATCCGAGAGATAGGAATAATTCAGAATTTACTGAATTAGTATCTAAAATTACCGATGAAATTGGTGAATCAGAAGATGAGTGATTTTCTTAGAATAATTCCATTGAACTGCCAAGACTCCTGAAGTCTTAGATTCATGGATGTTAAACGAAATGAAACCCTTTAATGATATAAAAAATAGAAAAGAAAGTATTTATGGATAAATACTTTCTGGAGGATTTTCCAAATCAATGACTTTTTTATTTTCCAGGTTTTCATGACCTAATGGAGTATGTGTGGACAGATATACAGTAGGATTGTTTTTAATGAATTCCCTGACATTGTCTAAGGTTTCCCTTGCCTTTGCAACATCTTCAAAAACAATTGACAGCTTATTTTCATACAAAGCCTCATCAGTATAGGTTACATCACCGTGAATCATGTAAAACAGCCCGTCATCTTCTGCAATGACAATGCTATTTCCTGTTGTATGACCAACAGCTTCAATAAGATATACTCCATCAACTATCTTTTCTGATTTTTCAAAGTTATGATATGATCCATCCTTGAACTCAACAGGAACAATGTTGTCTCCTGTAAGGTCCATCTCTTCAGCTTCTGTTTTTGAAATATATACATTGGCATTTGGAAACTGCCTTAACTCGCCTGTGTGATCAGCGTGTTTATGGGTAATCAGAATCTTTGTTATGTCTTCTGGCTTATATCCCACTTTGTTGAGTGCGGTCAGATAGTCGCTGATTCTCTCCCCCATTGACAGAGGAGTGTTTTCATCCACTTCCATCTGCGGCGCTTCACTCGGCATGTCGGTATCTACAAGGATTACTTCATCGCCTGTGTCGATAAGATAGTTCTGAATGCTTGAGCGGTATTTTACTGAATCGTCAAGACCGTCCATTCCTTCTCCGCCAAATGCGAAAGTTTGCTTCATGAAACCGTTTTCATATGTTTTGATAGCTTTAATTTCCATTTTGATCATTGATTAACAGTTGTGTTAGATAATTCTGTTTTCCAATCATTTTGCAGAGGTCCAGTTGTTGTTCTGACCAGTACATGTCTTCCTCTTCATCTTTGAGATATATTTTCATTAGATCATAGGTTGTTGCATCCAATATTCCGGATTCCATTACATCATTTAAATAGGCAATTCCTTCAACGGATACGTTGTAGTCATGTTCGATGAATTCTACAATGTCTGTAAATACTGGTGCTTCTGGTGCTGCTTCCTGTTTGAGTTCGCCTCCTAAATCAAGGATGCGGTCCATGAACTGTTCGACGAAATCCAGCTCTTCGGTTGCATGGGCTGCGTATTTGTCTCCAAGAGACTGGAAGCCTAGGCCTGCAAATATTTTTGATTGGATTCTGTGTCCGAATGAATTTGCAGCAAGACCAGTTACTAAAAATTGTAAAAATTCAATTGTTTTTTCTTTATCTGACATAATTTATCACCTAAAACATTAATGACTTAATAGTCTTAAGTCTTAATTTTAAGGTTTATCTGAAATAATATATAAAAGTTTAGTATGAATTAATAGCCAATTGAGAATAATCGTATAGCATTTTTTTGAATTTTTCAACATCTTCTGGAGAATAATTTTCAAAGAATTTGGCTTCGCCTTCATAAGCTTCTTTTAGTAATTTGAAATAAATTTCCTTTCCTTTTTCTGTTAAATTTAAAATTCTGCGGCTTTTGTTTTTCTCATCAACATCCCGTTTTACCAATCCATTTTTTTCAAGTCTCTTAATTATTTGGGCGATATTTGATTCACTTACAAACAATAACTCTGCCAAATCCTTTTGAGAACAGTTCTGATTGTAGAAAATATTAGCAAGATATGTAAAGTCATAAGGAGTGATATCTTCATGATTCTTTTTTAGATAGTACTTAAAATGCAAATTAATGTAGTCAATGTAGAGCAAAGCAGGCGTAAACATTATTCTTTCATGATCAAAATTTAAATCTGCCATTTTTCAATCCACCTCAATATAACTATTGGACTTTTATAAATTTAAAATATGACATTAACATCAGCAATTCGGGATTTGAAACTTGATTTGAATATACCATTGAAAAGAAGTTGATGGATGTTTTAACCAAAATATATATTTGTTAAAAAGAAAAAAATTTTATAGAATAGGAGTTATCTAAAATGAATAATATAATTTTTCTTATACTCGCCATTTTATTTGAAACAAGTGCTACAACACTATTAAAAGTCTCTAACGGTTTTAGCAAACTTTTACCCACTATTGCATCAATCATACTATATATGCTTTCATTTTATTGCCTTAGCAACTGCTTAAAAACAGTGCCAATAGGAATTGCTTATGCCATTTGGTCAGCATTAGGAATAGTACTTGTGACCCTTGTTGGCATTATTGCCTTTAAACAAACACCTGATTGGGCTGCAATCATTGGGCTTTCATTAATCATTATTGGAGTGGGAGTGCTGAATTTATTCTCAAATGTTACTATTCACTAAAATAACATTAACATATCAGATTTGAAACTTGCTTTGGAAAACCCTGCAGTTGTTTTCCATTTGAATCTGATATTGGACTGGAATATTAGGAACCTATCTATAATATTCCCATAAATTCTTTTTTAATTGAATCTTTCAAAAACAATACCTGCCCATACATAGGACAGTTCAAACAAAATAAAGCAAACAAATATCCAAAAATCAAATACGCCACAAACAGCAAGCAAAAATATAACAATCTTCATCACAAAACGGTATTCAAAAAATAAATTTAAAAACTTGTCTTCAGTCCTATTTGGAATTAGTTCATGACCTATTTCATCACTAATAACTGCTAAAATACAAATCAGCAAAATAACTAAACTCAAATTAGGAATTCCTACAGCCAACAGAACTGCTAAAAAAACAATCATAGTGATTACATGATGAATCCCATCTACTTTTAAAACTATGAAAGTGCCTATTAAGATAGAAATGAATACATATGCTGCATCACTATTGTAAACTGTAGCTACAACAGAGGCAATAGCACAAAAAATGCCAAAAAATGTTGAAAAAGTCAGATTATGGTTAACATCATATAAATCATCCGAATATTTCATGAAAAAACCGGACAGAATAAAAAGAAAAGCAAGAATAATATAATTCATCTAATCACTACTAATTTAAAGTTTTTATCAATAATAATATATAATTTATTATTTTATAAATATTTAAGGCTTTTTCTAAAACTTGTGATTAATCGTGATGTCAATGTCACTATCCACATCCCTAAAGAAGGATTAAAAATCGCCAGAACGACTGTGCAATAAAATTATTAAAAAATTGAAGAAATTGATTTATATATTGGACTAGAATATTTGAACCAGTCATTTGAAATTAATACTATGCAAATAGTAGATATGAAAATATAGTAAAAAAAACTTTAAAAATATGCATATTAGTAAAAAAAAACTTTAAAAACAATATGTATATTAGTAAAATAGTACAATAATATATATGTATATTTTTATTGTTTGCTTTTTACTATTAGTTGGCTCTTATTTTGTTTATGGCAAACTAATTGAACTAAAAGTAGGTATTGATGAAAGCAAACAAACGCCAGCATGGCGTCGATTATATGCATTATCTTGACTTAGATGATTTCTAGTCTAGTTTTTAAATATTGCAGATTTGGAATCTATATTTGGAGTTATTCGGATGCATTGTTGTTATCACAACAATTATTACAACTGCAGTATCTCAAAAGATATGGAAAAAATGAATAAGATGAAAATATGGTAGAAAAAACACAATGGAAATCCTCATCAGCATTTATCCTTGCAATGATTGGTGCTGCAGTGGGATTAGGCAATATCTGGCGTTTCAGTTATGTAGTATACTCAAATGGAGGAGGATCATTTTTCATTCCATATCTAATTGCAATAGCCATCATGGGAATACCCTTTTTAATTTTAGAATACGGCATGGGATTCAGTTTTAAGGACTCTTTTTCAAACACGTTAAAACGTATTAATCCAAAACTTGAATATATCTCCTGGATACTGCTTTTATTTGTTTTTATAGTGGTACTCTATTATATGGTAATATTAAGTTGGGATTTAGTGTATTTAGGTTCAAGTTTCACTTTTCAGTGGGGAAGCGATGCTGCATTATACTTTGTTGACAGTGTTGGTGGAAGTTCCAATTTAAGCGATGCAAGTTTTCTTCTGATTCCGACTACAGTCTGCACATTAATTATGTGGATTACATTATGGTTTGTATCCCACAGGGATTTAAATGACGGAATAGGCAAACTTTCAAAAATCTTAATTCCTACCCTTTTTGTCTTTATGGCAATAATTGTAATATACGCCCTAACTCTTCCAGGTGCTAATATCGGTATCGAGACATTGATAACCCCAGATTGGACAAAATTGCTGGACATTAACATATGGCTTGCGGCGTTTTCCCAAATCATATTCTCTTTAAGTATGGGAGAAGCCATAGCTTTTACATATGCAAGTTATCTACCTGAAAAATCTAAATTAAATGACAATGTTTTACTGGTAGTGCTTGCAAATTCCGTATTTGAGATTTTCACCGCCTTTGGTATTTTTTCAATTTTAGGACATATGTCATTTATAACTGGAACGCCAATGGTTCAACTTGTCAGTAAAGGAACAGGATTAATATTCATTGTATTTCCAATGATTTTCAATATTATGGGTCTTGCCGGACGCATATTAGCTCCATTATTGTTTATAGCAATATTGTTTGCTGGAATTTCATCAGCAGTTGCTATATTTGAACCTATGGTAAGTTCAATTGAAAACAAATTAGACTGGACCCGTAAGAAAACTGTGACTGTTTTATCCGTAATTGGATGCTTATTATCTTTAATATTTACAACAGGCATCAGCAGTTATCTTGTTGGCGTTGTTGACGTATTTGTTAATGAATTTGGAGTTTTACTGTTAATCGCAATTCAATGTATCATTTTCACATGGATATATGATGTGGATTCGCTGATACCAATATTAAACGAAAACAGCAGATTTAAAGTTGGAAAGACCTGGAAATTCATCATTAAATATGTTTTACCATTTGTCTTGATTATCATGTGGTTAATCGGAATTATTCATTTATTCGAAGATGCAGATTCCTTTGAAATTACAGTAGACATAATTATAATGGCCGTTGTTCTTGTATTCGGCGTAATTTTTACAAAAATTAAACCTAAAGGAGAACTAAAATGAATCAGAATTCACAATGGGGTTCGGTATTCACTTTCATTCTTGCAATGATTGGCCTTACAATTGGAATAGGAAACATCTGGCGTTTCAGCTATGTGTTGTATTCCAATGGAGGAGGCTCATTTTTCATACCTTACGTAATTGCAATTTTAGTCATGGGAATTCCATTTCTGATCTTAGAGTATGGACTTGGGTTTAGCTTTAAGAAGAGTTTTTCTAATTTAATGCATAGCATTCGTCCGGAATTTGAAATCATTGCATGGATGTTGGTTCTATTCGTATTTATCGTTGTTATTTATTACATGATTATCTTAGGGTGGGATTTTGCATATTTCTTAAACAGTTTTACTTTCGGATGGGGAAATGACCCATCATCCTTTTTTACAAGTTATGTCGGAGGAAGCTCAAACTTAGCGTCCGCCGCCACAATAATATTCCCTACCTTGATTTGCACATTAATGTTATGGATAATCTTTTGGGTAGTCTCCATTAGAGGAGTGGATAAAGGGATTGGCAGGATATCAACCGTCCTGATTCCAATATTATTTACAATCATGATATTGATCTTTGTTTATGCGTTCACATTGCCCGGATTCAATACTGGAATAAATACATTACTCACTCCGGACTGGTCGGCACTTTTCAATATTAATGTTTGGCTTGCGGCATTTGGGCAAACTATATTCTCTTTAAGCATCGGTCAGGCCATGGTATATACATATGCAAGCTACCTGCCCAAAAATTCAAAGCTGGTTGACGAAGTATTGTTTGTAGTCATTGCAAACTCATTATATGAGATTTTCATAGCTTTCGGAGTATTTTCAATACTCGGATACATGTCATTAACATCATCAATACCTATGAATGAACTAATCAGTGAAGGCACTAGCCTAATATTTATCATATTTCCACAAATATTCAATGCAATGGGGCCAATTGGACATGTTATCGCCCCATTATTATTCATATCAATATTATTTGCTGGATTTACTTCTTCTTTTGCACTATTTGAACCTTTACTTTCATCATTGTGCGATAAATTTGGATGGAGCAGAAAAAAAGGAGTTACAATCCTTACAATGGTTGCATGCATAGGTACTGTCATTTATTCTACAGGAATCAGCAGCTATTTAGTGGAAATCGTGGACGAATTTGTAAATAATTTCGGAATATTGATTCTTATAGGCATCCAGGCAATAATATTCGGATGGTTTTATGGAGTTGAAAAGGTCATGCCTTCGCTTAATGAATTTTCAACCTTTAAAGTTGGAAAGACCTGGATTTTCACACTAAAATATTTATTGCCTGTTCTTTTAATTGGAATTTGGGTATTTGGACTCGTAAAATTATTCAATGATGCAAACTCACTTAAAATAACAGTTGATATAATTATCACAATTATTGTTGTTGGACTTTCAGTGCTATTTACTAAAAGGAACAGTAAAAACACATGATTTAAGAACAAAATTTATTACTCTAAAATGAAGCATTTAATCAAATGGATAAAATCGATGAAAACATTGACCTTGTCGCTAAAATTACTGCATCAATGGATTCTGATAAAAAAATTGAACTAATGGAGAAAACATATGGGGATTCTGAAAAGACCCCTGAAATGAAAATCCAATAGGTTAAACACAAAGTTAGTTGGGGAAGATATTTCTTTAAATTTTAATACCTCATTTATTAACTTAAATTTGATAATTAACATGTAAAACCTAAATCATATACTTCCCCTATAATAATCAGAATATGTTCTCTAATCTTAAAAATAAACTCACCGACGATAAAAGATTCTGATATTATTTTCAATATTGTTTATTTTTAATATCGCATTTTGTAACATTCATAACTAAGCTAGAAAGCAATATTCCTGACATTATTAAAACACTTCGGAAGTTTCCGTAATTCCTCCTTACTTTCAAAAAAATAGAAAAAATTTATAGCTATGAAGAATATACAAATTAATAGAATTCAAAATTTATGATATTTTTGGATTCTAAAATTTAATGCGATTTTTAGTCCTATGGTGTAATGGCAATCATACGAGTCTCTGGAACTTGTGACTCCGGTTCGACTCCGGATAGGACTACTTCCTTTATTTTTTTTTGGTGGAAATCTTTTTAGTAATGACTTTCAAACATTCGTTTTGAAATATTCCGCGAATATATCTCTGCATAAAATTTAAAAATAATTTTATATTATATAATAATATTGCACTCCATTGAGGGAGATTTCAAGGCTTAAAAGGAAGATAAGACATGACTAGGAAAATTACTTTGAGTTTATTTTTAATGGCTTTCTCATTGTCAACATTTTTAAGTATTGCTGGCATAATTCCCCTAATTTCAGGGCATTTTAACGTTCCAATAACTATGGCGAGTCTATTTGTCGCTTTATTTGCATTGATATTAAGTGTTACTGGTTTATTTCTACCGTCTTATTTTTCCAAATATGAAAGAAAGAGATTTTTCACTGTTTGTTTGTCAGTTTTCATATTAAGCAGTTTCCTACAGATTTTCATCGACAATTTTTATCTTGCTTTATTCATTAGGTTATTGCCTGCATTCTTCTATTCATCAGCAATCAGTATTGCTTTAACAATAATGGGAGAATTAGACCCAGATAATGTGAATAAAATTGTTTTAGGTGTCTCTGCAGGTTCTATACTAGGATTGTCAATATCCACCCAAGTCGGTGTGACCTTCGGATATCCCTTTGTAAACGTATGGCTATTTTTGGTTAATGTTTTGGCTTTGGTTGGAATTTGCTTATTGTTTCCTAAAATGGAAGGCCACCCAAGCAATCCAATTAAAAACTTCGGTTTTGCAAAAGAAAAACGTTTTATAGTATCTTTACTTTTCACCATATTTATTGGAGTTGCAATAAGTATGATCTATAATTATTTTTCCGTCGTATTGTCAGTTCTGACTAAGGTTCCCGTTGACTCCATATCAACATTTTTATTCGCAAATGGCATAGCGGCTGTTTTTGGAACAAGCCTCTTTGGATATTTCATTGGCAAAAGGAATAATCTTCCAATTGCAATTTATCCCATCGTTTTTGCAATCATTGTTATTTTGTTAGGCCTTGGAATCGAAGTGCCTGGTTATACATTCGTATTATTAATCATTTTCGGCCTGCTGGACGGTTCAATGCATACAATTTCCCAATATTGGCTGAGTTCATCAATAAGGGAAGCGCCGGAATTTGCAAATGGAGCATACCTATTCATCAACAACATGAACAGAGCCATTGGAATATTTATTGGTGGAATCTTTGTTGATTCAGGATCAGGGCTTTTGCTGCTCATCACATCAGTGACATGTTTCATTTTAGCATGTCCGACAGCATTATACAGAATTAGGAAATTTCCGAATTTGAAATGAAAAAAAGAATGATAAATGTAAATGGAGCCATGTGTAATTAATAGCTACTATTTTTCTATTAAGTTTTTGTGCATGCAACAAAAACAAAATAGTTAAATATGGTAAATGATAAAGTTAATGTTAAATTTTTATAAAAATTTTTCAATGGGGCCCGTAGCTCAGTCTGGCAGAGCGCTTGGCTCTTAACCTTGTTGTCGCGGGTTCAATCCCCGTCGGGCCCATTTCTTATTTTTACAAAACTTCGGTTTAATGAATTAAAATAATAGATATAAATATTTTGTTAAATATACTATTCATATTTGTCACTAAAGTAATTTTGGTGATAATTAATTATACTGGTGGAAAAAGCATGTTAGAAGAATATTTACCATTCATGTGGTTAATAATTTTTGGAAATATTGAAAACCTGATTTTGTCTTCACAGGGTGTCGTTAAGGGAGTGGACCCTAAAGTATTGGGCGGTTTGAGTATAATCATTGTGATAATCTGGCAGGTGATAGGTGTTATTTTGACTGATGCCGCAATGCAATATTCAAATGTCATTAACTTCATCGGAGGACTTGCAATATTCATATTAGGTATTCAGGCAGTTTATGGAGCAGTGAAAAACATCAAAGCAAAAGGTGGTGCATAATCATGGTTGACTTAAAAGATTACGCTCAATTCTCCACTTTGCTCATTTTTGGAAACATTGAAAACCTGATTCTGGCGTCACAAGGTGCCACAGCTCATGTGAATCCATATATCCTTCTGCTGTTAAGCTTAATTGCTGTTGTAATATGGCTTTTAATAGGAACATATGGAACTAAAATGGCTATTAAATATGCTGACTACATCGAAATAGTTGGTGGAGTGGCTATTATCCTTTTAGGTATTGAATCAATGCTTGAAGGCATGGGAATAATTTAATCAAATAAATTTAAATAATTATAAATATAAATTTACAAAATGATTAATATTGGAGGATTAAAAAATATGAATGAAACAATTAAGGAACACTCTTGGATTCCTTACTTCTTGTTTGCTTTGCTTCTTTTATTATAGCTTTGGATACTACATTCATGAACGTTAGTATTTCTTCAGTTGTTGCTGATTTGAATACTGATGTGAGCACCATTCAATCAATTTCATCATTTTATACTCTCATCACTGCTGCGTTCATGCTCTTAAGTACCAAGCTTCAGGACATAGTTGGTAAAAAGAAACTGTTCTTAATCGGTGCTGCGCTTTATGGTGTCGGTACCTTGACTGCGGCATTAAGTCAGAACACTTTAATGTTATTTGCAGGATGGGCAGTGCTTGAAGGTCTTGGTGGAGCATTAATGACACCTATCGCCGTTTCCATAATAAGCGGAACTTATCATGGTGACAAACGTACCTTTGCTCTGGCAATTGAGAGTGCGCTGGTTGCAATTGCTGCCGCTATCGGCCCTCTTTTCGGTGGGGTTGTGACAACATATTTCACTTGGAGATTAGGATTTGCTGTGGAATTTGTAATCGTTCTGATTATTTTTGCACTGCAGAGCAAAATACCTTATTTCGAAGCGACAGGATCCAAAAGCGAATTGGACATTACAGGCGCCATAGTTTCATTTGTAGGTCTTGTTCTGTTCGTTATCGGTATTTTGATGCTGACTGATGATACCACTTTCAGCATATCTGCAATGATTGTTGGCCTAATTGTCCTGGCAGTCTTTGCATTGTTTGAAATCAAAAGGAAAAGAAAAGGCAACGTGCCGTTGCTTGATGTTGAATTATTAAAAGACAGAAATTTGCGTGTCGGTACTGCAATTAGGCTATTGGTTAATCTTGCAATGGGCGGAACATTGTTTGCGGTTTCCGTGTATCTGCAAAGCGTATTGGCCTTATCTGCATTCAATACAGGTTTGACTTTGCTTCCGATGACTTTAGGTTTGCTTCTCTTTGCAGTGGCGGCCCCAAGATTATCCGCAAAGCTGAATCACAAGTTACTCATGTCAATAGGATGTATAGTAACAATCATCGGATGTCTTATTTTAAGCAAGCAGTTTACAATGGATACAACAATGCTGGATTTAATGCCGGGAATGTTCGTATTGGGCGCAGGACTTGGTTTTGTAATGGCTTTAGGCGTGGACATTGCATTGAGCAATATTTCTGAAGAAGGTCAGAATAACGCTTCAGGTATTGTTACAACCGGTCAGACATTAGGTCAGTCAATGGGTACAGCGATTATAGGGGTAATTCTAATTCTTGGTGCTATTGGAGGCATTAATGATGCAGTCGATACCTATGCACCGGAATATTCATCAGATGATGCATACCATCAAGGCGTCTATGATTACTTCCAATCAATAGGCAGTATAAACGATGTTAAAGCAGAGAACAGCACTGTTCAGAGTATTGTAAATACTATCGTTAAGGATTCTATGGAATTCGTAATGTATGTAACGGCCGCCCTGATGGCAGCCATTTTTGTTCTGACATTGCGGCTGACGGACAAAAAAATTAAAAAACCATGAGAGTTTATCTCTCATCCCCTTCTTTTTTTAATGTTTGATATTAGATTTTTTATAAGAGCTGTAAATTCAATTCTTTCTTCAAACTAGGCTATAATTTGAAAAAGTTTATCATTAAAATAATAATAAAAAAAGATAGATGAAACTTTTCATCTATAACTTGTAACCATATTCAGTTTGTTCGACACTGATTACTTTGCCGTTACCGTTACGTTACCCTCATAAGTGCAACCCAAGTATTTGCCGTCACCTTCAAATGCGAATCCGCTGTAACAATTACCCTCACCGGCATCAGGAAGATATTCTGCATTGCTAATCGTGAATTCACCGTTCTCATCAGTCATTACCTCTATCACTGTACCATCAGGTTTATGGCAAGTAACTGTTTTATTGGCTACACCCTGACCGTATGAATCCATCAACATCCCTGAAAAGGACCCGTTTTCAACTACTTGAGTTTCATTGACTATAATGAAAGTAGCAACATCATTATTGTATTGATATAGAAAAACACCAATGCAGACAACGAAAGCTAAAAGCAAAGCTATCAACATATAACTTTTTCTTTCCATTCAATCACCTTACTACTATATTGGAGTAAATCTAAAATAAAGTTAACTTTTTTGATTGAATTTACTTTGAACTTTTTCGCTTTCAAGTTCCCGAATGGCTCCGCGTGCAACCCATTTGCTTGCCTTATTATCCATATCAAGAATTTCATAAGCAAGTCCGATTGCTTTTTTGTTATTTTCAGCATTAGATTTGCCTATTTGCCTTAACGCCCAAATAACAGCTTTCTTAACAAAATTTCTATTGTCTTTTGAACCTTCTTTAATTATTCCAAAATACTTATCAAAACTAGAATCTTTGCTGTGAACGGCCATAACTGCAATTAAGCTAAAAGCTGTTCTCTTAACAAATTCCTTATCTGATTCACACCAGATGAAAATATTATCAATGGCTTCTGGAATGAATCTGAAAAGATTAATGCAAGCCTGATTAACCAAATCCCATGAATAGAATGCATTGACCCATTCATTTAGTTGATTTGAATCAACCTTTTCATTCTCTTCAACCATTGTTGCTAAAAGATAGGTTTCATGATAACCCCAATCCCAAAGCTTTAATGTCAATTCGTGATTTTTACCGCATTTTTTCCCATTTTTCTGATTTGCAGCAATCTAAGCCCATAACTTTTAACTTGAACCACCTCACCTTATGAAGGCGAGGATTCCTAGATTTTTCTTCACTTAATGGGACAATTAAGTATTTTTCTAGGCAAACCCCGATGAACCAGCGGTTTAACAATTAATTAAAATCAATACTATTTTTAATTTATTGA